>JASBVU010000049.1 GCA_029960905.1 Thermoanaerobacterium sp. | reverse complement strand
AAATTCTCTGCACTTCAGTTTTAAGACAAACTCCATTTTTAACTCATACAAAAAGTGGGGTCTTCGTTGTTTTTGAATAAATTTGATAAATATTGGATAAAATCTTGCAAATGCTCTTTCTATCGTTTCTTTCCCCTCTCCATTTTAAATCCCCCATTTATTAAATTAAATATGGTAAGTAAAATTAAGCATTGTATACCTAATTTTACTTACCAACGTAAATTTAAACTTGATTTACTAAATTTATAAACTCCCTAGCTCTTTCGGTTATTTTGTCAAACATGCCTTTTGCTATAAGATCTTTATCTACTAATGCTCCACCTAATGATACACCTGTTGCACCTGCTAAAATGAAATCTTTAATATTATTTTTATTAATTCCTCCCGTTACAAAAATAGGTATATGTTTAAGTGGCCCTAAAATTTCTTTTAAATATTGAGGTCCAAATACACCCGCAGGGAAAACTTTAATGAAATCTGCTCCTGCCTCATAACCTGTTAAAATTTCTGTGGGTGTTGTAGCACCGGGAATTACAGGTATACCATACCTATTGCACAATTTTATTACATCAAGTCTCATAACTGGTGTAAATATAAACTTCGCACCAGCTATAATAGCAGCCCTCGCTGTTTCTGCATCTAATACTGTTCCAGCTCCAACAAAATATTTATTTTCTTTATTTAATTCTTTAATTACATCTAAAGCACCAGGAGTTTCAACTGTTATTTCTAATGCTTCAATACCACCTTTTTTTAAGGCATCAGCTAAAGAAAACATTGTGTTTATATCGCTATTTCTAATTACAGCTGTTATTTTAAGTTGTTTAAGTTTTTCAATTATTTCCTGCTTTTTCATTTCGCATCCTCCTCTTAATTTTTATTTCTTATAAAGATATTTAGGTTCCATACCTTCTAACACACTGATAAGCCCTTCTACCGCCATAATTCCCATCCTGTCTGTAGCTTCTTTAGTAGACGCTCCACAATGAGGTGATAAAATTACATTATCTAATTCAAACAATTTGCTATTTAGTGGTGGCTCTTCTTCAAAAGCATCTAATGCTGCCCCTGCTATTTTTTTGTCTTTTAAAGCGTTATATAATGCATTCTCGTTTATAATTCCACCCCGAGAAGTATTAATTATATATGCCGTATTTTTCATAATATTAAATTCTTCTTCATCTATAAAGTGATATGTTTCATCACTTAACGGTATATGCAATGTTATAAAATCTGATTCTTCCAATAGCGTTTTTTTGTCAACATATTTCATGCCTATTTTATCTGCAAAATCATAATCAGGGTATTTATCATAAGCTAATATTTTCATGTCAAAACCTGCGGCTCTTTTGGCAACGCCCTTGCCAATACTCCCTGTACCAACGATTCCTAAAGTTTTACCATACACCTCATAACCAACTATCTTTTCCCATTTATTGCTCCTCACTATATTATCCAACTTAATAACATTTCTGCTTAAGCACAGCATCAGAGAAAAGGCTAAATCTGCTACAGATTCTTTGTTCGCACCAGGAGTAAAAGTGATTTTTATTCCTAACTTCTCAGCTTCTTCAATATCTATATTATCCATCCCAACTCCATACTTTGTTATAACTTTTAGCTTTTTTGCGTTTTTTAATACATTACTTGTAATTTTGTCTAAACCTACAATAATACCATCTATATCTTTTATAATATTAATCAATTCAGATTCTTCATATGGTTTCCCTGATTCATTTCTTATAATTTCATAATCGTATTTTTTTAGCATCTCAAATGGAACATTACTTGTCTTGCCAAAAGATCTTGGTGTTATTAATATCTTTTTTCTCATCTCGAACCACCCATGTTATAGTTTTTTTATAATACCAAGACACATAATTTACGTTAAAAATATAACATATTTTGTTTTACTTTAATTGTAATTCCTATAAGATTGCCCTTTGTTAACCTACCACGATTTAGTCAACTTTACATTTGCTACTCACTTTACCTTACACTTCAAAATTTATATTATACTCTTTTGCCAACTCTATTACTTCTTCATACGTTTTGTCGTTTATCGGAATTCCGTTTTTCAAGCGCTCTTCCATCTTTCTTAGTTCTGGTTCACCTGGAAACATAATTTCAACATTATCATCTGACCTTGGAACAGATTTCATTTTTTCAATATAACAATTAATTTTCTCATTATATTCTTTTATTGGCATTAGATCAGTAATATTAATTGCTATAAATACTATTCCTACATCCTGACCACGATCTAATGTGTTATGAAGTGATCCTACCTCCGGTCCCCATGACGAACCTGTTAGTAAACCGGATATAATATCAATCAACATTGCTAGTCCAAATCCTTTATATCCCCCTAACGGATATAGTGTTCCTTTTAAAGCTTCTTGAGGGTCAGTTGTGGGCTTCCCATTTGCATCAAAAGCCCAATTATCTGGTATTTTGTCACCTTTAGACAATGCAACATAAATTTTTCCTTTTGCTACAGTAGAAGTTGCCATATCTAAATTTATTACTTGGCCGTTATACGGAATTGTAATACATAAAGGATTTGTCCCAACAAATTTGACTTTCCCACCCCATGGTGCCATTGATGCAGGAGCATTTGTCATACCTATAAAGATGCAGTCATTATTTGCTATCATATTTCCATAATACCCTAATGAACCACAATGGTTTGTATTCCCTATAAATGCTGCTGCAATCCCACTTTTCTTTGCTTTATTTACTAAAGGTTCCACCGCTTTATATGCAGCAACCTGTCCCATGTTATTTTTACCATCTATCAATAATAATGGTATATCTTTATCTAAATTCAAGATATCTATATCACCTGATAAATTATACAAGCCTAATTTTGCTCTTTTTACATAAATAGGTAAGTTAGATATTCCATGAGATTCTATTCCTCTTAAATCTGAATATATAAGGTTCTCCGCTATTATTTTGGCATCTGACTCTTTAAAACCCGTTTTTTTAAAAATTTCTACTTCTAATTCTTTTAATTTTTTTGCATCTATAATCTTTGGCATTAACATCACCCTTTCTATCACTGTATCTAAACTTACATATTTATTCCAAATAGCTTTAGAGCAGCGTCTAAGTTAACTCTTTTGCTTTCTGGAAGTGTTTGAAAAAATACCTCGACATCAAAATTATTTGCCAATTCCCACAGCATCTCCGCTTCTTCCTTTTTTAAACTAACACTCGGAATCACAAATTTTTTCTCTGGACTTTTAGCAAGTCCTCCTACATTCAACTTTTTTATAGGCAAGCCTTTAGTAATAGATTCTTTCACTGTAGCAATATCTTTGTAAAGCAAAATAACTCTGTAATTCCCAAACTTATCATTATTCCATAACGAGATTGCTTCGTCCACGCCAAGTATTTTTACCGCTAAATTAGATGTCGCAGCTGACATTAAATAAATACTTTTCATATATTCATCCTTCGCAAGATTATTGTCAATTACAAAAACAGCATTACAACCAAATCCTTTTGACCATTTAGTCATAACCTGGCCATGAATTAATCTATCATCCACTCTAGCAAAAAGTATTTCTCCCATTTCTAGTTATTTTCCTCCTTTTTACTAATTTTGTATCCTAATTTTTTAATTCCATCAACACTTGATTTATAGCTTATTTCAATCAAATCTTCTGTATCATAATTATCCCTAGATGATAACATTTCTATCAACATTGGCAAATTAACCCCTGTCAAAATTTTTACATCATATTGCTTTGAAATAGATAAAGCACTATTTGATGGGCTTCCACCAAACAGATCTACAAGAATAATTGTTTCTTTATTCGCTTTTTGGTTGTCTTTAACAATTTTTTCGACGTCCATCCGTAATGATTCAACATCATCCCCTAAATTAAGTCCAAGTGCAACTACATCTTTTTGGTCTCCCATAATCAATTCAGCGCTCTTTAATAACTCTTTACCAAAATTTCCGTGCGTAATAATCAAAATAGCCTTCTCTTTCATTGTTCCCCCTCTTTCTATTTTTAATGGCGTTAAACGTTAAAATGTTTCATTCATACATAGCATATTCACTCTTTAATTAAATAGCTTGTCTTTCATTCAAGTTTTTTAGTATATATGTTTATCCCTAAACAAGGTAAGAGGGAGAAACAAGCATCCCTCCTCCCTTATAATTTCAGAGAATTACAAGTTTATCAATTTGCGATTTTATCATAGTCAACTTTTAAAATTTTATCTTTCATTATTCTACTAATGTATTACAAAATATATCAATTAAGTCTATATTTTTAACTCTTAAAAACCATTAATATTTAATATTAGAGTATACCTATAAACCCTAACACAGCAAAGATAACTATTAACCACATAAGCACTTGTATAATTTTCAATCCTTTTCTAGAGAAATATAAATAAACTGACATTACCACAAGTAAAGGTAGCATACCAGGTAATATTTTATCCAGTATCTGTTGAAGCACAAATTCTTTCCCTGAAATAGTCCACTTAAGTGGAGTACTTACATTCACATATGAAGCTGCTAAAACGCCCATCATAAAGGTACCCAAAACCGATAATCCATCTATGATGCTTCTTATGCGTTTACCACTAACTATCTCCGCTACTGCAGCTCGTCCCAAACTATACCCTGCCCTAACAAAGTAAAATCCGTAAAGATATGTTATTGTAACGAATGCAACCCACGGAATCAAAGCACCCAAAGGATTGCCTGCTTGTGCCCAAGGAAGAGCAAGAGCTATTAAAATATATTGAACAGTCCCAGAATCTATCGCATCTCCTATACCCGCAAGCGGCCCCATCAAACCAACTTTTGTATTATTAATAACTTCAGGAGTGACGGCTTCTTCTTTTCTTCCTTCAGCTATTGCTTTAGCTCTCTCTTCTTCTAAAGAAATCGTAATTCCAAGTATAGTACCTCCTCCCCAGATACATTGGGTATTAAAAAATAGGAGGTGTCTTTTATATGCTTCTTTTAAATCTTCTGCCTTTTTATATAATTTCTTTAAAATAGGCATCATAGCCCACAAAAATGAAGGAGCTATCATTGTTTCATAATTATGAGGAATCTCATTTACATACCACCATCGAAACCAAGCCCGGTGTAAATCTTTCTTAGTAATCTTCTCTGGAAAACCATTAGCCTGGTCAGTACTTAAATCTTTACTCTTTTCGTTTGTCCCCATTTCTCATCTACCTCCTTAATCATTTTTATTCTTCGACTTGTTGCGGGCTAGCTAACATAACATACAAATAAGCTATTATTCCCCCTAAGACTGCATATGTTACAGTATTTACATTAAGAGGTTTCAAAATTACTGTCATAAAATAAGACAGAAGGAAAAATACAACGAATTTTCTTTTCCCTATAACAGTTAATGTCAAAGCAATTCCTAACGCAGGCAACCCTCCTCCTATAACCGACAACATATGAAAAACTTTGCCAGCAGAAACTGTTTTCACTAATGCAGCTATTAAAGGTGTCCCTTTATAAAGTGCAATGAAAATTGTTGGAAAAAAGATAACTAAACTCACAATGATGGGGAGAACGACAATAGAGAAAGTTATACCTCTCTCATTTAGCTGATCTGCAAATTTATTAGCTAAACGAACGACAAAGGTATTAATAAAAAACCTAAAAGTATAAAGATAACTACCTAAAAGCCCTATAGGAACAGCTACAGCAATTGCTGCTTCTGGACTTAGCTTTGCCAAAATCGCGACCGGTACTGCTATAGCAGTTGCCACAGCCGGTTCGCTTGGCATTGTACCACCTGGAGCAATTAAACCCATGTAAATTAGTTGAATAGCAGCAGTAACAGTCATAGCAGTAGGAATATTATGCAGAACTATGCCAACTATCAAACCTGTCATCATAGGAGTAAAGCGAAGCATTAACGTAGAGTATCCAAGAGCACGTGCTTCTACTATTGCTACCCATAGAGCTATTAAAGCTGCCTGTCCAGCACTAAGAGTAATTTGTTGATCCATCTTTACATCCTCCTTTATTTTAATTATTTTTTAGGCTTTTGCAGTTCCTATTGTGAACAAAAACCCCCGTCACCTCCTTCAGTTTTAAATTATTTTTAAACTTTTGCAAATCCCCAAAATCCTTAAATTAAGGGGTTCAGTTATATACTTTCAAAGGAATTCCCCCTCTTTTGTTAAATATTATATAAACACAACTTACAAAAAGAGGGAATACCTTATTCTGCTTTTAATCACTAATATTGCAAATATCATAGATATTTGTCTATCTTAAGCTTAGGGTCATCAGGCAAAGTCTGTAAATAAACAGGTATACCTTTTGTTAAGATATTTTTTAATATTTCTTTTTCTTCAAGTGAGACAAAAATACTTTTAACTAATATTTTCTTTCCTGGCCCTGCACTCATACCACCTATATTTATTTCTTTCAATTTAACTCCTCCTTCTATCAGAGAATACATTGTTGAAGGGCTCTTCGCTAATAATATTACTTTTTCATTATCAACAAACTTCTCTTTTAAGACATGAATCGCCCCTTTAATGCTATAAATCTCTACTTTTATACCTGGAGGAGCTGCCATTTTTATTACTTTGCTAAGAAACACATCATTGGAAACTTCATCATCAACAATAATAATTTTTTGAGCTTGGGTATGCAGTACCCAAGAAGCCATGATTTGCCCATGGATTAATCTATCATCAATTCTTGCCAAAACAATATCTACCATAACATCAGCCTTCCTTCACAAACTATTTTGTGGTTAGAAATACAACTTTCGCAAATCTTTTATTCCGCAGACTCCTCTCTCAATACAATGTTCTTTTAAACTACTTAAATTATAAATTTTTCGCATTGTCAATGCTTCTATAATCATAGGCATATTAACACCCGTTATATATTCGACTTTTACATTTTCCCCGAGATCTTTACTACTAATAATAGTAGCATTTGCTGGACTCCCACCATAAAAATCTATAAATATTAAAACCCCATCACCTTCATCGAGTATTTCAATTGTTTTTAATATATTGTCTTTTAATTCCTCAATATTATCACCTGGAAAAAGTCCTAAAGCCATTGTTCGTTCTTGCTTTCCCACAATAAGTTCTGCGCTTTTTAAAAGTTCCTTGCCCAAATTTCCATGTGTAACTACTAAAATTCCTATCATGAAATTACCCCTTTATTATGATAATTGTTGGTTCTTTAAAATCTCTATTAATTTTTTTAGCAAATTTCATGCCAAGTATTTTGTCATATGAATGCTAATTAAAAATTCCTCAAGAAAATCTTTGCTTAGTATATACAATAGAAAAAAAATTAGTGCTATTATTTTAAAGCATTAGCACTAATGTATGTTAAAAAACTTTATTTGTGTAGCTGTCTTTAAATATTTATCTCAATATGTGTGTCAGTTCTTAGTCAAAAGCGTGCCATAATATGTGCTGATCATTTCTACTATATACGCAATTTCTGTGTCAGGAATTAAAATTCCAAAAACTTCTTCTACTATTTCAAAATGTTTTTTTATAAGTTCAAACATAACACTTTGATTATTTTTAATAAAATTCAAATTATTATAAGGCAAACTATCACCTTTTATAATTCTTTCTACCATACATGAACAATGAAATAAGAACTTTATCAATATTTCTTCGTCCACATCAGAACCAATATCCGATAATATATTTTTTAATACATTCTCTAGAATGTTATATGCCTTATTGGGATTTAAGAAAGTTAACGTTTTATCAAGTATATTAATCAAGTTTTTCTTTAAAAAAGGTATATTATTTTCAAAATCTATTTGCGTATATTCTATTACTTTATTATTACAACTACTATATATGGCAGAACCCAAACTTATAACTTCTTGCACCAGTTCGTCAAGAGTCATATCAGGCATTAAAGCTTTTCTCGTAGCTTCAATAACAATGGGCGTGCTTACCATTTCTATCGTTTTTGTTATAATCCCCGTTCTTTCTGAAATTATATCAGAAAAAGTTGTAAGTGATCCCATATCTACCAATATAAGTACGCCTTTCCCTCTATCTATTTGCCTAACAATGTTAATAGCTTTATTTAAGGTAACTTCAACTTTTTCATTAAGAGGCATGTCCAAAGCCTTTGCATGATCTACCCCAAGAAGGGCATTTGCCACACTCGCCATTGTGCTTGCCGCATAATCTCCATGCATTATAACTAATACACCAATGCTTTCATCTCTTCTACCTATTCTTAACGCATGCAAAAACATAGCTATAAACGCTATTTCATCTTCTGGTATTTTTATATATAGCTTCTCTTCTAATTTCGCCTTTATTTCTTCTGCAGCAGTATATTCAAATTGGTAATCTTTTGCTATATTTTCTCTATCCGGATGAGATATTACTGTACCCATTTTTAATCTTTCTAAAAGTGTTGCAATATGAAGTGCAATAGTATAGGTTACTCGTTGATCAATAAGCCCTTTAAATTTATCTTTTACACTATTTAAAGCAAATTCAACAGCTTCTAGTATATTGGGACTTACAAATTTTAATACTACATCTCGATTAATAATGTTAAGTTCTGACTCACTGGGAAATAAATACTTATCAAAATATTCTTTAATCTGGTTTTCTATTTTTTTTCTAATTTCCCCAGAAGATAATCCCTCTTCATTATATTTTTTCCAATTATTTATTATTATCTCATAAAAATTATCTTCTGTTTTATAATCACCTATAAAAAGTTTATCATTAAATTCATTCATAAGTTCCGTATTATATCCATCAAATACTATATCTTTATCTTTATAATTATTAATTTCTGCTATTATTCTTTCGTTTCTTTTATTATCTCTTATTTTAAATAACCCTTCTTGAATATGACGCGAAAGTATTGAAAGTTTCACCTCAACTACTGTATTTGGAGACATCATATATTCAAGAAAGGCTCTTGCACATATAAGCCGAATATCATTCTTTAATTGACCTATATTCCCTGGACAATCGTATAATAGTAAGGCTTTTATAACTTCTTTGGATACTTTTATAGGCACTTTAATACGACGAGATTCCTCCCAAAAAAATTGATATATAAACATCAGTCGTTCTTTCAATGTTCGCATTTCCAAACTTGGAAGTTGAATTATAACAGGAACCCTTCTTAAAAAAGTATGCAATAAGACTGATTGCGGTTCTTCGGTTGTAGCTGCAATTATCCTTACCTTTGCTTTTCTTGTATTTTCTGACTCACCCATTCTTCTGTACATTCCTTTATCCATTAATGTGAAAAGCATTTCTTGACCTTCTGGAGGTAAACGATGTACTTCATCTAAAAATAAAACTCCTCCATCTGCTTCATCAATAAGACCTCTTTTTTCTTTATCTGCACCAGTAAAAGCTCCTTTTACATA
>JASBVU010000048.1 GCA_029960905.1 Thermoanaerobacterium sp. | reverse complement strand
CAATCACCGACATAGCCCATTCCCTGCCTTCCTCGCTGCCAAAACAGACGTAACCTAAAGATTTACCGTCCCTTTTTGCAATAATATGCCCATGCGTATCGTTGAGCTGTGCATACTCACCCACCGCTTCAATTTCACACCAAATCCCTGGCAGTATCCCTATCTTTTTGGCATTATCGCAAAGGGCCTTCATGCCAGATGGAAAGCCTTTCTTGTTTATAATAGCCCAATCTCCCCGTTTTTCATACCAACTCTGTCCATCTTTATTTTCGCCAAACCAACCTGCATCCATTACAGCGTATCGACACCCTAGTTCTGTTGCAATACGGGCATTCTCCAAGTATATTGCTTCTGTAATATATTTATCTTCATAAGGCCACCATCCATTGTACTCCAAAGGCACATCGGCTATACCACCATCGTTTAGCAGGCTTAGCCTCCTACGGAAATATCTGCGTAATTCAAGGCATGCATCCTCTAGGGATTTGCCCTCGGCTACATATATGGATGCTGAAGCAAACTGTCCTCCCGGAGCTATATCTGTGAAAAATTCTGGATAGGAAAAACCCATAGAAAATTGGAACTTCCCTTGGTCAGGAGTTATTGTGCAGTTCCAGCTCCCAGACCAAGCCAGAGCAATAGAATAGCAAATATCTGACGTCACCAACCCTGCCCACGGCTCAAAACCTTTGCAGGAACGACCTGAAAGAGAACCAAATGAAAATTCATTTTCTATCTGCTTCTCATGCGGAAAAAACTCCGAACCCCAATCTGAAGTAAAGTAGTGTAAAGTCAGATTTTCAGACTTAACAGAAACTCCTACGTCAAATTGATAAATCCGTACTCGCTGGTCAGAGTTGTTATGAAAATAAGCAGTATATTTAGTGACTGCAAAATCAGCATCCTTTACAGCAGCTATCTCAACCCTAAGATTAGCCTGACAATCCAAAAAACGCAAATATTGTTTCCTTTGAGAGCCACCCTTCAATCTTTCAGTGGTATGGTTTTCTACTTCATGCATAAAGTCCATATCGTTATAACGAATTCTGTATAGCGGATTCATGCAGTTTCCCTCCTCTTAAAAGAATGCTATCCCCTGCTTATAACAGCTGGAGATAGCATCCATAGCTTATGCATGTTTTACATAATATATATTTTACTCTGTCAGTTTAAAATTGTCGATATAGGTTTGCCTTTCAGCTATTATCTCATCAATTCCCATTTCCTTACAAGTCTTCCCCCACTCAATTACAAGCTTTTCAACCTCTTCTTCTGAATTAGCCGATAAAACCTTAGCCCAGAATTCCAATTTTGCGTCTTTTATTGCAGGGAATTTTTGAGTTTCGACTTCACCCGGCAGGAAATAGTAATCCTTTGGAGGATCCATGTCAGGTTTGTAATGGTCACGTATCTCTTTGCGGTTCTCCCAGCTAAGCCTGTTGTCCTCCCTTAACAGTGCAGGAGGTGTTGTTTGTTTATCGGAAATTGCCGGGATATTGCACACCAGCTGGGCATAGTAGAATACGCCATAAGCAGCGGCTTTATTCCAGTCAAGGTTATTTGTCTTTTCAATAAACTCTGGAGTGAAGACATATTTACCCTCTTCGTTCCAAGTATAGGTTTTGCCTTCAATACCAGCCTGAACAAGTAGCTGTCCTTCCTCGGTAGCCAAATAATCCATCATCGCCAAGAAGTGCCTCAAAGTTTCTTCGTCAACTTTCTTGCTGATTATAACCGATGACCAGCACCCTACCCAATTTGTCCAATCCCTCAGACGGCTCTCCTTGATTTCCTCAGAAGCATAAATCTGAGGAGGTGCTACGTACATCAATTCAGGTACCACTTCCTTGGCATTATCGCTAAACGTGTTCATATCCCACCATGCCGCGGTAATGGCTGAAGCCAATCCTGATGAAACCTTTTCCTGGAATTGAGCATGCTTTATTGTCAGCACCTCTTTATCCAACAAGCCTTCTTTTTTCAAGCTGAATATATACTTCGCAGCCTGCATCAATTCCGGGCTAGCGCTATATTCATAGTTCTTTACCTTCCAATTATCATTTGGGTCAAAAGGTAAAGTATAAGTTTCATGCTGACCAATCAATGGTAGAAATGGCTCGTAAAGCTGTTCAAGCCCTGATAAGTTCTCTCCCAAAACCAAACCGATAACTGGCTGACCGTTAACCTTAATCTCACTCACACAACGGCGCAGGTATTCCTTAAGCTCTTCTGGGGTCCTAGGGTAGTCCATACCCAGCTTATCCAAAAAATCCTTCCTGACATACAACCCGTGTGGTGGTTCATTCAACACTTCATATCCACGCCCAGTCTGAGTAGGAATAAAATAATTTTTTCCATCCTTTGTCTTATACAGAATAAGTTCTGGCCGTACAAGGTCATAAAGATTCTTATAATCTTTAATTATCTCGCCAATGTCCCAAATCTGTCCACTTTGTCCCAGTTTTTCATATATTGTGCGAGTATATGTGTCGTTCCCTCCAAAGAATATATTTGGGACTTCGTTAGATGCAACCATCAAATTTAGCTTCTGCGTATAATCATCACCTGTAGGCACCGTCATAGGTTCATACAGTATGCGGAAATTGGTACGCCTCTCAATTTCAGGAGCAATAATATCTTGTCCCTCTACTGGCCCGGTCCACCCCTGCTCAAAAAATGTCACAGTTTCTGCATGGTGTTTGGCAAACTCAGGCCACTTAGAAGCCAGTTCAGGAACCTGCCCACTATTTTCTCCTGTAGTAGATGAATTTTCTTTATTTTGCTTTGGCGTTTCATCGCTGTACAGGCCGCAAGAGGCCATGACAGAAACCAACAACACCAAAGCTACTATAAGACAAGACATACGAAGAATTCTCTTCACATCCATCTCCCTTTCTTTATTATTTTTGATTTTAATAAATTGTTTATACTAAAGCTGTGCTTTCGCATCAGCCTTTTATCGAACCAATCATTATCCCCCTAATAAAATATCTTTGAGCAAATGGATATATCATGAATATGGGTAATACGGTTATTACCAGCATAGCCATCTTTAATGACTCAGGAGTTATACGTATCTTCCTAATCATGCCACCAGCCGTTGAAAGATTTCTTTCTTTGAAAAAGCTCATCATATCTGTACCCTGAAGTATGTGCAAAAGCAATGTCTGCATAGGCCACAGCCTTGAGTTGCTCATCATGATAGTGCCGTCAAGCCAATCATTCCAGTGTGCAATCCCACCCAACAATATCACAGTTGCTAATGCAGGCAAACAGAGAGGAAGTATTATCCTAAAAAAGATGCGGCCATATCCGGCACCATCTATATAGGCACTCTCCTCTAATGACTCAGGCAATTCTTTTATGTTGATTCTAAGCAACATTATATAAAACGGAGTAGCCAGCCAAGGGATCACATAAACCAGCACGTTGTTAGTCAAGCCCAAGGCCTTGCAAACGAGAAAATATGGAATTATACCGCCACCAAAATACATAGGGATAATGATCATCCAGTTGAAAAACTTTCTAAACGGCAAATCTGATTTGCTGATGCCATAAGCAAACATGGCATTAACCAACGCTCCCAGAGTTGCCCCCACCACAGTACGAAATACTGAGATTAAGAAGCTACCTATCAACCTTCTATCTTCAAAAAGTCTGGTATAGTTTTCCACCGTAAACTTTCTTGGGAATAAATATATACCCCCTCTCATAGCATCCATACCGTTATTAAAAGAAAGTGCAATAACATATATAAATGGGTAAATACACAATATAGCAAATGAAGTTAATATGGCTACATTAAATGCTTGGAATATTTTCTCCCCCCTGGTCAGCTTCACGATAGCACCCCCTATACAAACGACTCCTGGTTACATTTTTTAAACACCCAGTTTGTAATTATAAACAACAATAGCCCTACTACTGACTTAAACATTCCCAGTGCAGCTCCTATCGATAAATCATCAACTGATCCACTAGTTAAAGTCCGGAGCACAGCTGTGTCCAAAATATCAGCAATATCCCTTACTGCCAGGTTGCTCATAGTCCACATTTGATCAAAACCTGCATTAAGTATCCCACTAACTTGCATAATGAATAGCAGCGCTATTGTACTAGAAATACCAGGAAGTGTAATGTAAAGTGCTTGTTTCCATCTATTAGCTCCATCTATCATAGCCGCTTCATAATTTTCTACAGGTATAGTTGTGATAGCCGCCATATAAAATATTGTATTGTATCCTAATGACTTCCACAATTCAGTAAAGACAATTATACCGTAGAACAAATCCTTTCTCTGCATAAAAAGAACAGGGTTCTCAATAATTTTAAGGTTCAACAGGATCTGATTGACAATGCCTTCTGTAGACAACAGGCTGTACCATATACCGGCAACAATGACCCACGACACGAAGTTGGGTAGGTATATAATAGTCTGAATCGTCTTTTTAAAACGTGTATTTCGTAGCTCATTGATCATCAATGAAAAAATAATAGGCATAGGAAAAGTGATAAGAAGTTTTAGCCCGCTTATAATCAGGGTGTTGCGCAATGCCCGCCCAAACACCGGGGAGCTAAACACTCGCCTGAAATTCTCAAATCCTACCCATTTACTGCCCATGAAACCCGATACAGGGTCATACCTTTGAAAAACCATCACCAATCCACCCATTGGTAGATAAGCAAATATGAAGAGTATCAAAGCCCCTGGTACAAGAAACAGGTAAAGAGTACGGTATTTTTTCAGCAAACGCGATGTTTCTTTAGAAAAAATCATTATGCCTACATAGCCTCCTTTTTCAGTGGCATAAACACACAAATAATAAGAGCCATGCCTAATTACAATATAGCATGGCTCTTATTATTTGTAATTGGATAAACAGAATAACAATGTGAACTTTATCTACATAATCTCTTTTCTATATTGTGCAGGCGTCTTACCTGTCTTTTTCTTGAAGAGCCTGTGAAAGTATTGTTGGTCATCATAACCAACCGATAAAGCTATTTCTTTGATACTCAAGTCCGTCTTAGTAAGCAGCTCTACAGCACGCTTAATCCTCAAGTTTGTCAAATACTCTGTAAAACTATGCCCTACTTTATTTTTTATCAAGTTGGAAATATATTTGGGACTAAAATTGAATTTTTGGGCTAACATGCTGAGCGTAAGAGGAGTCGAATAATTCTCATCAATATATTTTATGAGCTGTTCTGCTCGTGGTAACAACTCTGCATATTTGCTGTTTATTCTGACAGCGCATTGTCTTAACGCTTCTTCTAAATCTCGACTTTTTATTGGCTTTAAAAGATAATGCTGCACTTCATGTTTCATAGCTCTCCGAGCATAATCAAATTCTGCATATCCACTTATAATAATAAATTGAGTTACATGGTCGATCTTACGTATCTCCTCAATCAACGCTAAGCCATCCATGCCTGGCATTTTAACATCGGTGATGACAACATCAGGCAGAACCTTTTTATAAAGCATAAACGCCTCCTCGCCATTTTCAGCTTCTCCCAATATACGTATTTCAATCTCAACCTCTTGCAAGGCGTATCTTACACTGCTTCTGACCAACGGCTCGTCATCTACAATCAACACCGTTAGCATAGATTCCTTCTTCCCCTTTCTCAAATCTTGGTATTCTAATCCGCACTTCTGTGTATTCTCCAAAAACACTGTCTATCGAGAGGCCATAACCCTTTCCATAAAGCAGAAAAAGCCTTTCTTGAATATTCTTTAACCCTATACCAAACTCATCAGTTTTGACTTTTCCATCAGTATCATACATATATTCGCGCAAGCGGTTAAGCTTATCAGTCGAAATACCTTTACCATTATCGCGGACTGTAAAAAGAATATCTTCACCATCAAAGCCTGCTCGTATTTCAAGCTGGTACCCACTTTTCATATTCTCCATACTATGAGTAATAGAGTTTTCCACAATTGGCTGCAAAATAATATGCGGCATGCTATAATCAAGTACTCTCTCATCAATGTCATATAATACCTTAATCCTATCTCCAAAACGGACTCGTTGAATATCGAGATAATTTTGAATATGCGCTATTTCGTCTCTTACCTTTGTCATAGAACTACCACTAGGGTTAATGTTATAGTAAAATATATCGCTTAGCTTTTCAATCATAGACACTACGCCTTTAGTATCATTCTGTTGGGCCAGCGCTTTAATTGATGCCATAGTATTAAATAGAAAATGGGGGTCTATTTGTTTTTGCAGCACATATATCTGTGCTTTTTTTCTCAAAATCTGATTTTGCCTCACAGACGCAATCATGGCATTAAATGACTTAATTAGATCCCCTAGTTCGTCTTTCGCTTCCAAGCTGATCTGTCCTGCAAATTCCTTTTTCTCAATCTCATGAATAAAGTCAATCAAACGGTTAATAGGTTTTATATACGTCTTAGCCGTCAACTTCGCCATGATAATTAATAATACTACCGTACTAACTGCAATAATACCAACAGAAAGTTGAAAATTAAGAATCTGCTTATCAGCATATGCTTTGTCGGTAAAGGCTATAAATTTCCAGCCAGTTACCCGTGAATTCCAAGAAGAATAGTAAAATTCACCTCTCTCCTCAATTGAACACACACCCTTATCTGAAAGCTGTTTGCAAAAATCTTCCATTGATAAAACGGTATTATAAATAGAAGGCTGGGAACTATAGGCAATGTCTCCATCCTGTTTTAATACCAATATAAATCCTTTATCCTCAAAACTGGTCCCTTTAAGCATATCTTTAATAACCGATTTATCTATGCTGGCAACAACATAGCCGCACATTTTCCATTTATAAACATCTCGCACCCTCAAAGCATATGCAAAATGTTCCTCATTTGAGGATACAGGCGGAATAAAATTTGATAAAGGCAATAATTCTATAGGACTTTTTGCAAGCTGTCTATACCACTCCATGTTTATTATTCCTTTTTTCCTATAATCTCCAGTTATATCTGCAGGATTGGAAGACATAATATAATTAATATCTCTTACTATAATATAAACATGGATCCAATCATAAAACTCGTGAATATTTTTTAAATAAGCATATGCGTCACGGTACACCAAATAAGAGCCATATTCGCTATAAGTTCTAAATATCAACGACTTAATGCTGTTTTGTCTGCTGGCTGTCATAACAGTATTCTTAAGTATTTCCATATACTGGTCAAATGTATTGACGATTTGCTTAGCTTGATTGTTCAACAATATCTTTGCATTGTAATATAACAAATTCTGTGAAATAGTCGTTACAGTAAAGACCAGTGAAAATATCAACAATGCCCCAATGACACATATAGCAATAAATAACTTGTTTGCCATACCTTTGGGAACAATCTTATTTACAACTGAAAGTACTAACCCCCTTAGATACATACCTTAATGCCTCACCTTATCTAAATCATACCTGCTCATTAAATTTTATCGCCTGCAACTTAATTTAAAATCTACCTTTTTATCTCCTGTAATTTCTAACAGTAGATACCATAGCATGTATGTTTTCAGCCGGAGTATCAAAGCAAATGGGACTGCCATTTGCCGTAATAAATCTTCCGTTTGTAACTACTTCCAATTGCCTAATAGTTTCTTGCTCAACATCTTGTGTTGCTCCTTTAAGAAGCGTATAAACACTATCAAGATTACCAAACAACACAATTTCACCCTCTAACATCCTATAAATTTCAGCAATGTCTAATACAAACGTCTTCTTGGACTCTTCAATCATCAACCCTTTAACGCCCAGTTTCCGAATATCCTTTATAATGGGTTTAATATCGCCCAGAAAATAAACAATGGGTACCAACCCCATCCTTTCAATGCTCTTATAAAAGAACTGCTGGGCAGGGAATACTATATCACGATAAGTCTGAGGAGAAATTATATCACAGGAGCAGTATGTTTCCGAGCCGATATAACCATGTGCTCCTTTTTCAACCAGTGCTTCCATCCGAGGCAGCAAGCCCTCATACAGCTTAAACACAAAATATTCCATCATGTCTGGCTTCTCAACAAGCGCAGTCAAAGCCTCAACAAATCCCATGTAGCTGTCAAAAATTGTACATATGGGATTGCCCTCATTTAGAGCGATAAACACTTCTTCTCCGTATTTATTTGATAAAATGCTTATATGATCAAACACTCCGCTTTCCAGTATTTCCTCCTTTGAAGGATATGCTAGTTCCACAAACTCATCAATAGCAGCTTTTGATTCTAATTTACAAACCTCCTTGAGCAATCTATGGTATTCACGGTAATAACTTTCATCCCTAGTCATGTGTGAAGCCCCCGTCGTCAAATGAAACATATCTGGTTTAAATGTCTGATAAAATAGTTCATCCACCTTTGCCAGCTCTTGGCCTGACAATGACCAAGCAGTAGCCTCTCCTTCATATCCAGATATAATTCCTGCCAGCCGGAATTTATACAATCCCCACCAGTGTGGAGTAACAGGTATTTGGTCAGTTGCTTCCCCTCGAAATGTCTTCAGCATCAGTTCCTTCGAAGTCACAGCTATCACTCCTTTACTAAATTTCTATTTTATGTTATTTATTGGATTTATATTATCCCTTCTAACTTTCAACAAATAAACAATTTCAATTATATATGATACTCTATACAACACAACATTACAAGAAATTTTTATATCTTTACATAAATAATGCTACCATGATGAAGCCTTCTATATATTAGACCAAACAAACAAGATGAGCATATTTACCTTGACTGTTTTTATATTGTATAATTAATAAGTCTGATACTTTAAAAGAAGGAGTAGAAGATATGCCTTTTAATAGCGGAAGTAATAGAAATTATTATGCCCTCATGATTGAAGGAACCCTTTTCTTCACTGGCCTAGCTTTTTTAGACACTAACTCAGTGATACCAGTATTTATACATACTTTTACACAAAGCCTTCAACTAGCTGGGCTGGCCAGTACAATGGGGTCTGCATCTTCGCTATTGGCTCAACTTTTTATAGGACCATACGTGCACAGGATCAAGAACATGCCAGCTTTTATATCAACCATAATGTTTCTATTCAGGCCCCTTCCACTACTTATGTTGCCTATTTTAATGTTTTTTAGCAACCCTTATCTCGTGGTATGGGCATTCCTCTTAATATATGCGCTATTATGGGCCAGTGACGGCCTCATAGTTGTTCCCTGGCTTGATTTGTTTAGCCGTACAATCCCCGATAACCAACGGGGAAAGCTGCTTGGAAACCAGCAACTGTTAGGCGGCATAGGAGGCCTAATAGCAGGGTTTATAATAAAAATAACGCTGGAAAACGCTCAGCTTCCCACAGCACAAAAATATTCTATACTTTTTGGGCTATCAGGAGTCCTTTTGCTTCTGTCAGCTGTAGCCATGACTTTCGTTAGAGACACCCCCAGAAATAGCCAAAAAAGTGCTAATATGCTTGAATACTACCGC
>JASBVU010000047.1 GCA_029960905.1 Thermoanaerobacterium sp. | reverse complement strand
TCACTATAATTTTCTTGTATTAGTTTGATAGCCTCATCAACTAATTTTTTGTTTTTAGAGTTTTTTGTAAGAGAAACATATTCACATACTACTTCTATTATGTTTCTCATCCATTCGCGAAGTTTTTCTTTAGTAGACACATCTGAAATTTGTCTCCAAGGGTCCGTTTCTTTAAATAAAATATCTGCATTTTCTCCAATTTCTATAAGTGACCGCGTAATAACTGCAACAAGCTCTAAACCCCATCTTTTTATAAAGTCTTCTGTATAATCTTTCTCCTGAAATTCATTCCAAATATTGTCAAAAATGTTAATAGCCAATTCTTTATCTCCCCGTTTTATCGCTTTTGACAATTCCTCTTCCAATTTTAAAGGATATTTATAATATTCCGCTTTAAAAAATTTCAAATCTTTTTTGTTCAATGATGGCAATGGTTCCTTTTCTTTGTCCAATAATTCTTTTCTTTTTAAAACCGCTCGTCTTACAGTTTCTTTTAGAGTGTCAATGTCTATAGGTTTTAAAATATAATCAAAGGCTCCTAACCTTATAGCTTGTTGAGCATATTTAAAATCATCATATGCACTTAACAAAATTACCACAACTAAAGGGTCTAGCTTTTTGACTTCCCTTGTAAGTTCGAGTCCATCCATAAAGGGCATGCGTATATCCGTTAAAATTATATCAGGTTGTTCTCTGTTAAACACATCAAGAGCACTTTTTCCATTGGCTTCGCAACCTACCACACGTAAATCTAGCTCCTGCCAACTAACATTATTTTTAAGCCCTTCTCTTACAATCAGTTCATCATCTACAATTAAAATTTTCATAAAATCCACCTCACAAAACAGCAGGAATTACAATCCGCGCAACAGTATTGCCATCTATTACTTGGTAATAAAGTCCATACTCTTCCCCATAATATAACTTAATCCTTTCATTAACATTTTGTATTCCATAACTATCTTTATCATCTGCTGGCGAATCCAATAGTTTATTTACTAAATCTAAATCTATAACATTACCATTGTTTATGACCTCGAATACAATTTTTTCACCATCTAAATAACCGTTAATCAAAATTTTTCCTTTTCCTTCATAAGTCTCTATCCCATGAATTATTGCATTTTCAACAAGAGGCTGCAAAATTAACTTTATCGTCTTGTAGTGTAAAACTCTTTTATCTATATTAAAACTCACCTCAAACTTATCTTTAAATCTGATTTTTTGAATTGTAATATAGCTTTCAACATGCTTCAATTCATTTTCAACAGTAGTTACATCATTCCCTTTATTAATGCTGTATCTCAAAATTGATGCTAAAGAATTTACAATCTTACTTATTTCAGGTACATTATGTTTTACTGCCAGCCAATTTACAGTATCAAGTGTGTTGTATAAAAAATGTGGATTTATCTGTGCCTGCAAAGCTTTTAATTCCGCGTCTTTTTCCTTTATTTTTGATAAATACACTTCATGTATAAGTTCATTTATCCTTTTTATCATGTAGTTAAAACTTGAATACAATACTCCTATTTCTCCACCCCAGTTTTCTTCAACACTTATGTCGAAATTACCTTTTTCAACTTTTTTCATTTCAGCAGCAAGTTTTATTATTGGCTGTGAAATACTGTATGAAAAATAAAGAGAAATTAAGGCTGCAATTACAAGACTCAAAAGCGCAGTAAGATAGATAAAATTTCTTATCATCTCAGCTTTTTCATTAAGTTCAGCCATAGATACCATACCAACAAGTTTCCACCCATTTTGAGGTAAAGTATTGTATATAACCATTATTTTATTACCATTTATAGTAACAAAATCACTTCCAGCACTGCTATTGTATAATTTAGTGGTATAACGATATAAAAAGCTTTTGTCCTCGGAATATATGAGTCCCCCCTTATCATCAACTAGATATACCTTACCTGTTTTCCCAAGGTGTATATCAGATACCACTGAAGCAATTTTGGATATGTCCATATCTACAGAAATAACTGCTATAGGTTTGGCAAAATTTTTTATATCGAAAACCAACCTTGAAACAGAAATCATTTGTTTTCCAAAATCGTCGTTTATATACCAGTACAACCTGCCATTTTGCTGTATAGTCTTTTTGTACCATACTTTATTTTCTACTACTTTTGAAGACATCACATCATTTTGTTCTAACCTCATTGGATATTGATTTTTATGCAAAGCAAAAATTTCTACAGAAGAATAATTTTCATTAAATATTCCGGGATATAATATACTGTTTCTTATAGCTGTAACTTCTCTGTTTATTTGAAAAGGAGTTTTTCCCCCATTGCGTGATAAATTATACTGAAGTTCTTTATTCATTGAAACATATAGTATAGCATTTTTCATATTTTCTAGCATTTTTGATATATTTTTATTTGCTTGATTTAGGGTCTGAAAAGTAGTCTTTTTTACCTCTTCATTTATATATCTTGATGTAATATTGCCTGTTATCGCCGCCACCATTATGAGCGGTATAACTATTATTAAAATGTATGAAAGCAAAATTTTTTTGTATAACATAAAAACCACCTTTTATATAAATATTTCAACAGAATATAGCAACTACCTTCTTTATAATTAAAAGTTTATAAAAAAATACACAAAATATTAAAAATGTCACATTATTTTTGCAACCGATTTCTTATATAATTATTATACAACACCAATACTATTTAAGGGGGAATTTAGATGGGTAAAAAAAATAAAATCCTGACATCAATAGTTTCACTGGTATTAATAGGAACTTTAATTGCCGGTTGTGGTTCTAACACGGCCTCATCTACTTCAAGTAATACTTCTAAGAATGAACCAGTCACAATTACTTATTCTACAGGTAAAGACTCTACACCAGCAACCCAAAAATTAGTCGAAGCTTTTGAAAAAAAATATCCAAACATTAAAGTCAAAGTTCAAGAACTACCTAACTCTACAGATGACCAGCATAATTCATATGTTACTGCATTGTCAGCAGGAGATTCAAGTATTGATGTTTTAGCAATGGACATTATCTGGACACCTGAATTTGCTGCTGCTAATTGGTTACTCCCGTTAGATGATAAATTTACAAAAGAAATGAGAGATAAGTTTTTACCAGGCCCCGTTGAAGCAGTAACATATAATGGCCATGTGTGGGCAGTGCCAAGATTTACAGACGCAGGAGTCCTTTATTATAGAAAAGATATTATAAACACTCCTCCCAAAACTTGGGATGAATTAATTCAAATGGCAAAAGAAAACGTTGGTAAAGGCGGGACAAAATACGGCATAGTATTTCAAGGCAATCAATATGAAGGTTTAGTATGTGATGCTCTAGAATTAATTGGAAGTAATGGTGGTAATGTATTAGATGGAGACAAAGTTGTTATTGACACTCCACAAGCCATTGGTGGTTTACAATATTTAGTTGATTTAGTTAAAATAGCACCTCCTGGTGTTACAACATATCAAGAAGAAGATGCAAGAAATGTGTTCCAGCAAGGAGAAGCAATCTTTATGAGAAACTGGCCTTATGCTTGGTCATTGCTTAATTCTGATGATTCGCCTGTAAAAGGTAAAGTTGGTATAGCACCTATTCCAAGAGGAAAAAACGGCAAAGTTGGCACTCCAGTTTTAGGTGGATGGAATCTCGGTATAAACAAATATTCAAAGCATCCTGAAGAAGCATGGAAATTCATTGAATTCGTGACAAGTGAAGAAGGGCAAAAAATTACAGCTTTAGAAGGTGGCAATCTCCCAACATTAAAATCTTTATATCAGGACAAAGAAGTTTTAGCAAAAAATCCCTATTGGGCAGATTTTTATGATGTATTCATAACAGCTAAACCAAGACCAGTATCCCCATTTTATCCACAAATGTCTGATTCAATGCAAATTAATTTCCATAAAGCTTTAACAGGAGAAATTTCACCTGAACAAGCTGTTAAAAATGTAGCAAAAGACCTTGATGAAATAATAAAGAATAACGGTAAATAGTACTTCTTCATACAAATCCAAAGTGGCAGCTTTTTGCTGCCACTTAATATAAAGAGGTGATAACGTGATAGAACAAAAAAATTTAACATCTCCAACTAAACAATCTAAGTTCCAACTAAGTGAAGCCACATTGGGATATATATTAGTTGCTCCAGCCTTACTTTGTATTATTGCAATAGCTTTATATCCTGTATTAAATACTTTTAAGTTAAGTCTTTATTACATGAAATTGCAGCTTCCTGGGCTCACACACTTTGTTGGTCTTCAGAATTACAACACACTATTCTCTGATTCTAGATTTTGGTCTGCAACCTTAAACACAGTATTCTTTACAGTTGTATCTGTAGCATTAGAATTAGTGCTTGGAATGGTAATGGCACTTTTGATGAATAAAAAATTTAAAGGAACAGGATTGGTAAGAGCTGCTGTGTTAATTCCGTGGGCAATTCCAACTGTAATATCAGCTCTTATGTGGAAATTCATTTATAATGATCAGTTTGGCGTATTAAATGATATTTTAATGAAAATAGGTTTAATAAGCAGTTATAAAGCATGGCTTGGAAACCCTTCTTCAGCAATGTCGGCAGCTATATTTGCAGATGTATGGAAAACTGCACCTTTCATGGCATTGCTGTTGCTTGCTGGGCTACAGAATATATCCCAAGACCTTTATGAAGCAGCAAAAGTAGATGGAGCAGGAAGTATAAGGCAATTTTTTAGGATAACCTTACCATTGTTAAAACCTACAATTTTAGTTGCTCTTATATTTAGAACATTAGATGCTTTTAGAGTATTTGACCTCATTTTCGTAATGACAGGAGGAGGACCTGGTAACTCAACAGAGACTCTTTCTATATATGCATATAAAACCCTCTTTAGAAATCTTGACTTTGGAATTGGTTCAGCAATAGCTGTTATAATATTCATCTTTGTTTTCATTTTTGCAATGTTCTATATAAAGCTTTTAGATAAAAGCATTTTGAAATGAGGTGATTTAAAAATGAAACTTAAAAATACCATAAACCAAATTATCTTCTATATTTTTTTAACAATATTCCTTGTATATATAATTTTCCCTTTTCTATGGCAAACACTTACCTCCTTTAAAACTCCACAAGAACTATTTAGTATTCCTCCAACATGGATTCCAAGTAAGATTTATACGGGATATTATATAAATGTATTTACTAAACGTCCTTTTTTAACCTATTTGAAAAATAGTTTTATTGTTGCCTCATCTACCACTCTTTTTAGTCTTTTTGTATCTTCTTTTGCAGCATATGCTTTAGCAAGGCTTAAATTTAAAGGAAAGGCGATAATACTATCTTTAGTTTTGTCTGTATCAATGTTTCCTGGAATAGCTATTGTAAGCCCTCTGTTTATTTTTCTAAAAAATGTAAACATATTAAATAGCTATCTAGGGCTTATATTAACATACACTACTTTTGCAATTCCTCTTTCTTTATGGATTTTAACCTCATTTTTTAAAGAAATTCCTTTTGAACTTGAAGAATCTGCAAAAGTAGATGGTGCTACTCCTATGCAAGCATTTTTAAAGATAATAATGCCTCTTGCTACCCCAGGTATGTTTACAACTGCCATTCTCACGTTTATAGCTGCATGGAATGAATTCCTCTTCGCCCTTGTATTTAACACACAAGACTCAATGAGAACAGTACCCGTCGGTATAGCTATGTTTCCTGGAGAACATGACCTTCCTTGGGGAGATATTGCAGCGGCTTCTGTTGTCGTAACAGTACCTCTTATCATAATGGTACTCATATTCCAAAAGAGGATAATATCTGGATTAACCGCTGGTGCAGTAAAGGGATAAATAGAGAGAAAGGAGTGTCTTGAGCAATGCAAAAAAAATGGTGGAAAGAGGCAGTTGTATATCAAATATATCCTCGGAGCTTTTATGACTCAAATGGTGATGGAATTGGAGATTTACAAGGCATAATAGCTAAACTTGACTATTTAAAAGAACTTGGAATTGATGTTATTTGGCTAAATCCAATTTACAAATCGCCAAATGCAGATAACGGTTATGATATTAGCGACTATTATGACATTATGGACGAGTTTGGAACAATGTCAGATTTTGATGAGCTTTTAAGCCAAACACACAAACGAGGTATGAAGGTTGTAATGGATTTGGTTGTAAACCATACATCAGATGAGCATAAGTGGTTTTTAGAATCAAGAAAATCAAAGGATAATCCATATAGAGAGTTTTATTTTTGGAAAAAGGGCAAAAATGGCCGTCCACCTAACAACTGGACATCATTTTTTAGCGGATCTGCATGGGAGTATGACCCACTAACCGATGAATATTACCTACATCTTTTTGCTGTCAAACAACCAGATCTAAACTGGAACAATCCTAAGGTCAGACAAGAGATATACAAAATGATGAAATGGTGGCTAGACAAAGGTATTGATGGATTTAGAATGGATGTTATAAATCTAATCTCAAAAGTTGAAGGACTACCTGACGATGTAGAAGGTGAAAAGCATGGTGGTCTTGTCGGCGCAAAATATTACGCAAGCGGTCCTAAGGTTCATCAATATTTGCAAGAAATGAACAAAGAGGTTTTAAGCAAGTATGGCATCATGACCGTCGGTGAAACGCCATTTGTAACCCCTGAAATCGCAAAATTATATGTGGAGAATGACAGAAGCGAATTAAACATGCTATTTCACTTTGAACTCATGGACATTGACTGTGGTAATAGCAAGTGGGATATAAAGCCGTGGAAGCTCACAGATTTCAAGAAAATTATGTACAAATGGTACTTAACGCTAAAAGACAAAGGCTGGAATTCGCTATATTTGAACAATCATGATCAACCAAGAATGGTTTCACGCTTTGGAAATGATAAGAAATACAGAGAAAAATCAGCAAAACTTTTGGCCACGCTTCTTCATACATGGCAAGGAACGCCATATATCTATCAAGGTGAAGAAATTGGTATGACAAATTGTAAGTTTGAAAGCATTGAGGAATTTAAAGATGTAGAAACTTTAAATTGGTATAACGAAATGAAAAAACAAGGCAAAAGCGATGATGAACTTCTGGGAATTTTGAATAAGCGCAGCAGAGATCATGCAAGAACACCAATGCAATGGGACGATACAAAAAACGCCGGTTTTACCACAGGTATACCCTGGATTAAGGTAAATCCTAATTATAAAGAGATAAATGTTAAAAAGGCATTAAATGATAAAAATTCTATATTTTATTATTACAAGAAGTTGATTGAGCTTAGAAAAAAATTTCCCGTTATTGTATACGGCGATATCGCTATGCTATATGAGGATAATGAAAAAATCTTTGCATATACAAGAAGTTATGACCACCAAGGGCTTTTGGTTGTGCTAAACTTTTCAGAAGATAATGTTGATTTTGCTGCACCAAAAGAGATATTTACTCATTCTCCCCAGCTTTTAATAAGCAACTATCCAGTTGATGATAATATCCAAGAAAAAATTATTTTAAAGCCATATGAAGCAAGGGTATATAAAATATGAAGATCGTCGAAAAGAAGTAGATATGTATTTTAACTTATTATACTAGATTCTTTGACCTTGTCGACAATCTCAATTGTATAAAAAATCCACAGCACATACTGTGGATTTTTTATACAATCATTTTATTTCTAACACTTTACTTTTTACGTCATATATAAATTTTTCAATATTATTTTTTAATAATTTTCTAAAACTTCCTCATTATATTTATCATAAACATATTTAAAATCTGCTGCCCTTTGTAAAATACGCATTTCATATTCGTCTTTAAATTCTTCTGAATAGTAATAAACGCAAATCCCTTTTAAAGCTTCACATTGAAAAATGGAATGCCTTTCTTGTAAAAATATGAGGTCTAATTTGTATGGCTTAAATATCTCTTCCATTTCATTGTAAATATTAGCATAAATTTTATATCGCTCTTTGATAAATTCTATATTTTCCAAAAAGACTATTCCAACATCAATATCAGCCAAGGGGTCATCAATACCTACATTTTCCTCTTTCAATAATTTTAGTGCCTTTTCTTTTTGTGAACCAAATAAATACACCAATACTATATTATATTTTTTACATATATCAGTTAATTTTTTTGAGACACTGTACATAACAATCACCACATACCATTATATCACAAATTTTAACATTATGCCTTATCCCTATTCTACCCCAATCACAACTACTTTATCCCCTTTTGACTTTATAACTGTATTTACATGGTTAATCCCAAAATGATACATTATATAGTCAAGATTGGGCGCGTCAATTAAGAGTATGTCTGCCTTTTTACCCTTTTCTATTGTGCCTATTTCATTTCCCCTATCAATAGCACAAGCTGCATTTAAAGTTACAGCAGTTAAAATCTCTTTGGCAGACATTTTCATCTTTATATACGCAAATGACATTATAAGCTGTAAATTTTCTGTAGGGCTTGTCCCCGGGTTGTAATCCGTACCAAGAGCCACAGCAAGACCTTTTTCAATTAATTTTCTTGCATTGGCATAAGGTCTATCTAAAAAATAAGAAACTCCAGGAAGAAGTACCCCTACAGTACCTGCTTTTTTCATAAGTTCAATTCCTTTTTCAGATACCTCTTCAAGATGGTCTGCGCTTACAGCACCTAATATTCCCGCCAATTCTCCTCCACCACTTTGTGTCAACTCATCAGCGTGAATTTTAAGTTTCATTCCATACTTTTTAGCCTCTTCTAATATCTTTTTAGACTGTTCATAGTCAAAAGCTCCATCTTCGCAAAAAACATCACAAAACTCTGCAAGATTTTCCTCTTTTACTTTGGGAATCATTTCATTTACAACTTTATCAACATATCCCCAAGAATTCTCCTTAAACTCCGTAGGTATTGAATGAGCTCCTAAAAAAGTAGGAACAATATCCACAAGAGAGATTGAATTAAGCTTATTCATAAGTCTTAAAAGCCTTATCTCTTCTTCTGTGCTAAGTCCATATCCACTTTTTACTTCTACAGTAGTAGTGCCATGAGATAGCATTATATCAAGGCTTTTCATAGCTTTTTCTATCAATTGGTCATCAGAAGCATTTCTGGTTGCATTAACAGTAGAAAGTATTCCTCCACCTTGCTTTAATATGTCTACATAACAATACCCTTTTAATTTAAGTGCCACTTCATTTTCTCTTGAGCCATAATGTATAAGATGAGTATGAGGGTCTACAAATCCAGGAATTGCAATCATGCCTTTTGCGTCAATTTTTTCTTTTGCAGAAATTGCGGCAGGTGATTTTCCTGCCGCTAAAATTTTTCCATCTTTTATTGCAATATAAGCATCTTCAATTTCTTCCCTATTTTCCATTTTATTTCCACATAGTGGACAATTGCCAAGAGGTGTATAAATTTTCTTAATGTTGTATATTAACAAATCTGCCTCCATTTTAACACCTCATTCGTATATTCTATTTTCTAAAACCATATTTTCAGAA
>JASBVU010000046.1 GCA_029960905.1 Thermoanaerobacterium sp. | reverse complement strand
TGAAAAAAATGTTAATAGTGCACTTGAAAATTACAACAAAACATTAAACAGGTAGAATAAAGAATTTATAAACATAGCTATTAATCTATGTTTTTTTGATAAAAACTTTTTGATATTTTTTGATTTAAATTTGACTATTCGATGGAATGATACTATAATATAATATGAAATTTGTTATAAATTTAACTAATAGAAGGTTATAAAAATGTGGGAGACAAAGGTGAACCCTAACAAGATTTTTGAACTTCGCTGCAAAAATACGACTTATTTTGGGATTGGGAGTATACATAAGACAAAGAATATATTAGAAAATCTAAAAATTAATGGCATTGATAATGTTATTTTTATAACAGGCAAAGGCTCGTATAAAACTAGCGGTGCTTGGGATGTTGTAAAACCTGTGCTGGATGAACTTGATTTAAAATATTCACTATACGACAAAGTTGGTCCAAATCCTACAGTTGATATGATTGATGAAGCAGCAAAAATCGGACGTGAATCTGGAGCAAAAGCTGTAATTGGAATTGGCGGTGGTAGTCCGATAGATACTGCAAAAAGCGTGGCTGTACTTTTAAAGTATACTGATAAAAATGCAAGAGAACTTTACGAGCAGAAATTTATACCTGAAGAAATTGATTGTTCGTTACCTTCCTGCTGCTGTAAATGATCCATTAAATCTTGTAGCAAGATATTATCTTCTGTATGCTTCTGCATTGGCTGGCATATCTTTTGACAATGGTCTTTTGCATCTTACTCATGCTTTAGAACATCCTTTAAGTGCTGTAAAGCCTGAAATAGCTCATGGGTTAGGACTTGGAGCAATATTGCCGGCAGTTGTAAAAGCTATTTATCCAGCTACAGCAGAAGTATTGGCTGATGTCTATAGTCCTATAGTACCTGGATTGAAAGGATTGCCCGCTGAGGCGGAATATGTTGCAGAAAAAGTTCAGGAATGGCTTTTTAATGTAGGGTGTACTCAAAAGTTATCTGATTTTGGATTTACGAAGGATGATATTCCTAATCTTGTGAAACTTGCTAAAACAACTCCTTTTTTAGATGGATTATTGTCTATTGCGCCGATTGAAGCTACTGAATCTGTCATTGAAAAAATTTATTTAGAATCTCTTTAATTTAATTGGATAAAAGATTGTCTTGTTTTGTTAAATTTATTAAGATGTCGTTGAGTAATTAGGTAATATATTGTTTTTGACGTAAAAATATTTGACATTGGTTATATAAATATATAATATATCATTAAGTGAAAAATTATGTCTGGTATAAAGCCAGACATAATTTATTACAAAACTATGGAGGTGTGAAAACAATGAACGAAATTTTGGAGAAGAAGCAATTGAATCCTACTGTCAAAATGATGGTTATAAATGCTCCTCTTATGGCAAAAAAGGCAAAACCTGGACAGTTTGTCATAGTGAGAATAGATGAAAATGGTGAACGCATCCCTTTGACTATAGCAGATTACGATAGCGAGAAAGGAACTATCACTATAATATTTCAGGAAGTCGGTATGAGCACTAAGAAATTAGGTACGTTAAACGTTGGAGATAGATTACATGACTTTGCAGGACCTTTGGGAAAACCTGTTGAATTTTCAAAAGATACTAAAAGAGTATTGGCAATCGGCGGTGGTGTTGGAGTTGCGCCATTGTATCCAAAAGTAAAAATGCTAAATGAGATGAAGGTATCAGTAGATAGCATAATAGGTGGCAGAAGTGCGGAATACGTGATATTAGAAGACGAAATGAAAAAAGTCAGTGAAAACCTTTATATAACGACAGACGACGGTACGAAAGGCCGCAAAGGCTTTGTGACAGATGTATTAAAAGAATTAATAGAAAAAGGCAACAAATACGATGAAGTAATTGCGATAGGACCACTGATAATGATGAAGATGGTATGCAACATAACCAAAGAATACAATATACCGACGATGGTCAGCATGAATCCAATAATGGTAGACGGAACGGGAATGTGTGGTGGTTGTAGAGTTACAGTTGGAGGAGAGACAAAATTTGCCTGTGTTGATGGTCCGGCGTTTGACGGTCTTAAAGTAGACTTCGATGAGGCGATGAGAAGACAGAATATGTATAAAGATATGGAGAAAAAAGCATTAGAAAAATATGAGCATGAATGCAAGTTAGGAGGCATCTTAAATGGCTAATATGTCGCTAAAAAAAGTACAAATGCCCGAACAGGAACCAAATGTACGAAACAAAAACTTCAAAGAAGTTGCATTAGGGTATGAAGAAAACATGGCTGTAGAAGAAGCCGAAAGGTGTATTCAATGCAAGAATCAGCCATGTGTAGAAGGCTGTCCTGTTCACGTAAAAATACCTGAGTTTATCAAACTGATAGCAAATAGGGACTTTGAAGGAGCATATCAAAAGATAAAAGAGACAAATAATTTACCTGCAATATGTGGAAGAGTATGTCCACAGGAAAGCCAGTGTGAATCAGTATGCACAAGAGGTAAAAAAGGAGAGCCTGTAGCCATCGGCAGACTCGAAAGATTTGCAGCAGATTGGCACATGAAAAGCAAAGAAGACAAAATAGAAAAAACAGCAACAAACGGCAAAAAGGTTGCTGTTATAGGATCTGGACCTGCTGGATTATCGTGTGCAGGTGATCTTGCTAAAATGGGATATGACACAACCATCTTTGAAGCATTTCATACACCCGGTGGAGTTTTAATGTACGGTATTCCTGAGTTTAGGCTTCCAAAAGAAATAGTGCAAAAGGAAATTGATTCGTTGAAAAAATTAGGAGTAAAAATTGAGACAAACATGGTTATAGGCAAAATACTTACAATAGACGATTTATTTGATATGGGGTATGAAGCAGTGTTTATAGGAACAGGTGCAGGATTGCCTAAATTTATGGGCATACCTGGCGAAAACTTAAATGGAGTTTACTCTGCAAATGAATTTTTGACTAGGATTAATTTGATGAAGGCTTATGACTTTCCCAATAATCCAACACCAGTAAAAGTAGGCAAGAAAGTGGCTGTTGTTGGTGGCGGAAACGTGGCGATGGATGCGGCAAGATCCGCAAAGCGTATGGGAGCAGAAGAAGTGTACATCGTATATAGAAGGTCGGAAGAAGAAATGCCTGCAAGGCTTGAAGAGATACACCATGCAAAAGAAGAAGGAATCATATTTAAGTTATTGACAAATCCTGTAAAAATCATTGGCGATGAAAGTGGCAATGTAAAAGGAATCGAATGTGTGAACATGGTTTTAGGTGAAGTAGACGAATCAGGAAGGAGAAGACCTGTAGAAGAAAAGGGCTCTGAGCACATAATAGATGTAGATACAGTTATTATTGCAATAGGACAAAGTCCAAATCCGCTTATAACATCAACAACAGAAGGTTTAGAAAAGCAAAAATGGGGCGGAATAATAGTCAATGAAGAAACATTGGAGACAAGCCGTAAAGGAGTTTTTGCAGGTGGCGATGCTGTAACAGGTGCGGCAACGGTTATACTTGCGATGGGGGCCGGCAAAAAAGCTGCTGCATCTATACACAAATTTTTGAGTGAAAAGTGATTTTTAATTATAAAGCACCTCTTATTGCATTATATATAGTCAAGTGCAATAAAAGGTGCTTTTTGCCTTAAGAGATTTATTTTAGCAGTGATATAAAGACAAAAAACATCGCCTTTTAAAAGCGATGTTTTTCCTTAGAAGTAGCCTTAAGGGGAGTCGAACCCCTGTCTTCGCCGTGAGAGGGCGATGTCCTAGGCCACTAGACGATAAGGCCATATGTTGGCTGCCGAACTAGGATTCGAACCTAGACTAGATGATCCAGAGTCACCGGTGCTACCGTTACACCATTCGGCATCAACTGACAGAACTTATTATAGCATGGGTTTTTATTTTTGACAAGGGGGTTTTTTTAAAATTTTTCTCAAAAAACAATTTGCTTTAAGTGTTTACATGTTAAATTAAATACTATATAATATTTTTTGAAATTATATACTGTATACATAAGAGGGGGGATATAATAATGGCACACATTATCACAGACGAGTGCATCAGCTGTGGTGCTTGCGCTGCAGAATGCCCTGTAGATGCTATTCACGAAGGCACAGGCAAATATGAAGTGGATGTTGATACATGTATAGATTGCGGTGCATGTGAACCAGTATGTCCAACAGGAGCTATTAAGGCTGAATAAGATTAACGAAAAGTCCCTCTCGGGGCTTTTTGTTTAATTGACTTAAAAATTTCAAAGTGGTATAATCTACAATAATATATTTTAGATAGATTAGGAGGAGTCATAATGCCTGTAGTTTTTCTTAATGGTGAGTTTGTAGACAGTGAAAAAGCGGCCGTTTCAGTTTTTGACCATGGATTTCTTTATGGCGATGGTGTTTTCGAGGGAATAAGGGCGTATGATGGTGTTGTTTTCAAATTAGATGATCATTTAAAAAGGCTTTACAATATGGCCAAGGCACTTCTTTTAGATGTACCATACACTAAAGAAGAAATGGTTGATAAGGTCCTAGAGACTGTGAGGCGAAATAATTTAAAAGATGCATACATAAGATTAGTCGTTTCAAGAGGAAAAGGTGATTTAGGACTTGATCCTTATAAATGTTCAAAGCCTACAGTAGTTATCATCGCAGATAAGATTACATTGTATCCTGATGAGATGTACCAAAATGGGTTAAAAATTATAACATCTACGTTTAGGCGCAATTCCATTCAAACCTTGGATCCGCAAATAAAGTCTTTAAATTATCTAAATAATATATTGGCAAAGATTGAAGCTGTGAAAGCGGGATATCCAGAGGCTCTTTTATTAAACTTAGAAGGTTATGTTGCGGAATGTACAGGTGATAATGTTTTTATTGTATCTGACGGTATTTTATATACACCACCATCTGCGGCTGGAGCCTTAGGGGGCATTACAAGAGCTACTGTCATTGATATAGCAAATAAACTTGGAATACCAGTTGTAGAAAAGTATTTTTCACTTTTCAATGTGTATACTGCAGATGAATGTTTCTTGACTGGCACTGCCGCAGAAGCAATTCCTGTAACTGAAGTTGACAAAAGAGTCATCGGTAACGGCAAACCTGGTGAGATTACGAAAAAGATTATTGAGGAATTTAAAAATGTGAGAACTTTGTACGGAACAAAGGTATATTAAAAAGGCGCATGGCTAGTCCATGCGTCTTAAACTTTAAGGAGGTTATATGGTGGAGAAGTTGTATTATCATGACAGCTATAAAAGCTCATTTTCTGCAGAAATTGTTGATATTAATTTTGCAAATGGATATTATGAAGTGCTACTTGATGAAACGTATTTTTACCCTGAAAGCGGTGGACAGCCGGCAGATGGTGGATTTATAGACGGCATAAAAGTTGAAAATGTCATCTTAAGAGATGATAAAGTCATTCATGTTTTGAAAACGGCACCTAAAAATAAGTTTGTAAATTGTGAGATAGATTGGGAAAAGAGATTTGACAACATGCAGCAGCACAGTGGTCAGCATCTTTTGTCGGCAGTATTTTATAAATTATTTAACGCTGAAACAGAAAGCTTTAGCATTGGCAGAGATAGCTCACATATTACATTGACTAATAGCAATCTAAGCGAAGACAATATTAAAGAAGTTGAAATTGAAACAAATAGGCTTATATATTCAAATTTACCAATTATTACTTATTTTATAGGGAATGAAGAATTAAAAAGACTACCTTTAAGGAAAAAACCAAAAGTTGACGAAAACATAAGGATAGTAGAGATTAAAGATTTTGACTATTCACCGTGTGGTGGTACCCATGTAAAAAGCTTAGGTGAAATAGGAATTGTAAAGATAAAAAAATTTGAAAGAACGAAAAAGGGTTTAAGGATCGAATTTGTTTGTGGCTTTAGGGCGTTTAATGATTATCTTAAGAAGAATAATTACATAAACAGTTTAATAACATCGCTATCTGCAAAAGAAGAAGAGATCTTAGAAAAAGTCGATAAAATATTAGATGAAAATAAAGAGCTAAAAAAGGAATTAATTAAACTAAGAGATAATATACTTCAATATGAGGCTGAAAAATTAATCGCAGAATCAATAAATTTAAAAAACTTTAAGTTGGTGGCAAAAATTTTTAATGATAAAGACATGAAAGAACTACGGACTTTATCTCAGATAATCACCAAAGAAAAAGGGATTATTTGCATTTTATGTAGCACTACGAATTGTGGTAACATTGTCATATCAAGATCAGATGATGTTGATGTAAACATTAATTCATTTTTTAAGACAATATTGGATGTCATAGAAGGGAATGGTGGAGGCAATCAAAAAACATGCCAAGGAAGTGGCAAAATAGATAATTTAGATTTGGCATTAGATAAAGCAATTAGCCTAATATCAAATTATTAAAAAAAATTAAAAATATATGCAGGAAAATAATAACATTTATAGAATATATAACTATAGTTAGAATATTCTATAGGAGTTGAGCTAAAATGGAAAGCAATGAAACATCATCGTTAAAAGACTTGTTGGAAAGAATCAAACAAAAAATTTCAAATGACGACATATTAAGATGCATTAATAATGGCGAAATTTTGACAGTTAGCGAGGGATGTGAAGATTGGGAGATAGAATACGGTAGAAATATAGTAGATATATATAGAAAATTGTCAAAATTAGTGGAAAAAATTAGATGAAATTTCTAGATTATCCTATTGAATTTTTTGGTTCCTAATGATAAAATTGTATATGCGATTTTTAGAAAAGGGGAACTAATGATGTACAATAAGATATCCGCATTAGAAGAACAGATTAGCAATTTACGCGATGAACTTGATGATTTGATTAAGCAGGAAGAAGTAAAATACGAGATAATCCTCGATTTAAGCCGTAAACTCGACGATCTAATCGTGCTTTATTGTACGACGAAATCGAAAAAGTATCGCACAAATGGTGATATTGTACAATAAATATGTTATAATTAAATCTAAAGGGGAGTAACTCTTCGTTAATCAGTCGTCAGTACGGTGAGAAACACCCGGCTGGTTAAGCAAATTTGCGAGTGAGACCTTTATTTTGTGGAATAATACAAAATAAAGGTCTTTATTTATACCATAAATTAAAAAACAAGGAGGAATAAGATGAAGGAAAGCTGGATTCATGACGTAGAAGAAATTTTAAACGAGTTAGATACAGATGCTAAAGGGGGACTTTCATCAAAAGAGGCTAAAGAGAGGCTTAAAAAGTATGGTACTAACATTTTAAGCGAGAAGAAAAAAAGGACAATTTTGTCTATGCTATTGGATCAATTCAAAGATTACATGGTGATTATTTTGATAGTTGCATCTATTGTCTCATTTTTTTTAGGTGAAATTACAGATGCAGTCATAATCTTATTCATAATCGCGTTAAATGCTTTTTTAGGGATGATACAAGAAAACAATGCCGAGAAATCTCTTGAAGCACTAAAAAAATTGTCTGCACCAGTGTCCCGTGTATTAAGGGATGGGAAAGTTGTAGAGATCGAGTCACAGTATCTTGTTCCCGGTGATGTAGTCTTTTTAGAAGCTGGAAACTTTGTGCCTGCTGATGGAAGGATCATAGAATCTGCAAATTTAAAGATAGACGAATCAGCTCTTACTGGAGAATCTGTTCCATCAGAAAAAACATCTGACAGGTTGCCAGAGAAAAATCTCAATATCGGTGATAGACTGAATATGGTATACATGGGAACAGTCGTTACATACGGCAGAGGCTTATTTGTAGTGACCGAGACAGGTATGAGCACAGAGATGGGCAAAATAGCGAAGATGTTAGACGATGGAGAGAATACATTGACACCACTTCAGATTAAATTGGAACAGTTGGGAAAGTATCTTGGCACAGGAGCGCTTATCATTTGTGGCATAATATTTGGTATAGGTGTCATGGAAAAAAGGCCAGTGTTTGATATGTTTATGACATCGGTAAGTCTTGCTGTTGCTGCAATTCCTGAGGGACTCCCGGCAATAGTGACAATTACTTTAGCATTAGGTGTGCAGAAGATGATAAAAAGGAACGCTATATTGAGAAAACTTCCCGCCGTGGAGACATTAGGCAGTGCAAACGTGATATGTTCTGATAAGACAGGTACTTTGACTCAGAATAAGATGACAATAGTCAAAGTTTTTACTGATTTTAGAGAGATAGACTTAAATAAAAATTATGATAGTGGAGTAGGATTTATCTTAGAGCATGGTGCACTTTGTACAGACGCTTTTATAGATGAATCAGGCAAAAGCTTTGGTGACCCAACAGAAGTCGCTATAGTATCGGCATATGAAAAATATGTATCTAAAAAATCAGAGTTAGAAAGAAAATTTCCCAGAGTTGCCGAAATTCCTTTTGATTCCGACAGAAAAATGATGACTACAATTCACAAATCAAGCGATAAAAATTACAAAGTCATAACAAAAGGGGCATTTGACAGTATTATCGAAAGGTGCAAATACATATTGAAAGACGGCAAAATAATAGAATTGACTGATGATGACAAAGCAAATATAAGAATTGAAAATGAAAATATGGGGAAAGATGCATTAAGAGTTTTAGCGATATCATTTAAAAATATTGAAAATTTACCAGAGAAATTAGACAGTGAGGAAGTTGAGAAAGACCTTGTATTTGTAGGACTTTTAGGAATGATAGATCCGCCGAGAGATGAAGTGAGAGATTCTGTTAGAATATGCAAAAATGCTGGTATAAAACCTGTTATGATAACAGGCGATCATAAGATTACTGCTGTAGCTATTGCAAAGGATTTGGGTATTTTGGATAAAGATGATATGTCTGTTGACGGCAGAGAGTTAGAAGCCATGACAGACGATGAACTTTATGAAAGGGTAAAAAACATATCAGTGTATGCAAGAGTTTCACCAGAACACAAAATGAGAATTGTAAAGGCTTGGCAAAAAAACAATGCGGTGGTTGCCATGACTGGCGATGGTGTCAATGATGCACCGGCGTTAAAGCAGGCAGATATAGGTGCCGCAATGGGTATTACAGGCACAGACGTAGCAAAGGATTCAGCTGATATGGTGCTTACAGATGATAATTTTGCGACTATTGTGGCTGCTATAGAAGAAGGCAGGACCATTTATGAAAATATAAAAAAATCCATACACTACCTTTTATCATGCAATATTGGTGAAATACTTGTTCTTTTGATTGCTACTTTAGCTGGTATGCCAATGCCTCTCAAACCAATCCATATATTGTGGGTGAATTTAGTCACAGATAGCTTACCTGCTCTTGCTTTGGGTGTGGAACCTGCTGAGAAGGAAATAATGTCCAAAAAACCAAGGCCTAAAAATGAAAACATATTTTCAGACGGTCTTATGTATAGAATACCAATTGAAGGCATCATGATAGGTTTGGTATCTTTTATAGCGTTCTTGCTGGGACTTAGGGAAAATCTCACTAATGCACGAACTATGGCATTTGCTGTTTTGACTTTTTCCCAGCTTTCACAAGCGATGAATGCAAGATCTATCAAATCAATTTTTAAGGTTGGCTTATTTAAAAATAAATATATGGTACTTGCACTGTTAGTTTCTATATTTCTTCAACTTGTAGTCATATTGACTCCTTTAAATACAATTTTTGATATAAAAAACATAAACATATACGATTGGGATGTAGTAATTATGCTGTCACTACTGCCTTTAATAATCATGGAAATAGCAAAAGCAACATTATTCAAAAATAGGTAAAATTAAACCACTTTGCATAACATGTCGCATGATGGAGTAT
>JASBVU010000045.1 GCA_029960905.1 Thermoanaerobacterium sp. | reverse complement strand
TTGGATGCCTTCCTTTTTCTATTTTTTACCGCCTACTAAAATTATACACTAAGTTAAAGAAAATAATAAAAATCGGTTATAAGAGTTTTTGTTCAATTAATGCAATTTCCTAAAAAGTACCAATCCATATACTTCTTTCAAAAGCGTAAATTGCAAATTTAGATTTAATCCTCTACTTGTAGTTGTGTATCCAAAAATGCTAATGTATAATTAAAATAGTAAATTGTATTGGTGGTGAACAGTATGGATATGGATGAATATAATAGATGGTTTAATCAAGCAATTCACACTTTTAAATCAGCTTATAGAGATTATAAAGATGGAGATTATTCATGGTCATGCTTCAAAGCACAGCAAGCTGCGGAATGTGCTATTAAAGCACTTTTAAAAGCATTTGGAATTTCTATGGTAGGTCACTCACTTGTTAAATTAGCAAATGATCTTGATAATGCTGGAATTAATAAACCTGATGATTATAATAAGTGGGCTAGAAAACTTGACAGAGATTACATTCAGCCACGATACCCGGATGCTTACCCATCAGGAAGTCCTTACGAATATTATGATGAAAATGATGCTAAAATATCATTGGAATATGCTCAAAATATTCTAAATTATGTGGAGGAGTATATAAATGAATGCAGCAATGATAATAAGGGATAAAAAAAGAAATAATCTTATAGATATAGGCAAGAAATACTCAAAAATTATTAGTAATTTTTTACATCCTATGTGTGCTATTATAATCGGTTCAGTTGCCAGAGGGGATTTTAACGATAACAGTGATATTGACGTAATATTAATATCGGATAAAATACCTGTTAATTATAAGGAAAGAATGACACTACTTTACGATCATGTTTTCGACGCGATTGAACCAAAGGGCTATAACACTGAGGAATTTAAAAAACTATATTTTAAAAAAAATCCAATTTCTGTCGAAGCAATTAAAAGAGGTATTGTAATTTATGATGACGGAATATGGGATAAACTAAAAAAAGATATTCTTTCAGGTTATGTTGGAGAAATACAGTAAAAAACGGCTATCATAGCCGCAGTCAATACATTTTCAATTCTTTTTATTTATAAAATCACTTGGGGATTTTAGGATTTTAATAGGTATTGAAAATAAAAATTTATTTAATTCACTTATCAGTTCTTCTGTCATTTTGAAAGACTTCTCTAATAATCCAATGTTTTTATTCTTTGATATAAAGTCATCTTTTAACTCTATCTCGGTTTTACAATCCTGACATTTTATTCTAATGATTTTTTCATCACCATTGTAATAAATCACGTGATTAGTATTTTTATTGCAGTGTAAGCAAAACAGGTCGGCTTCCATATACTTTATCATATAAACACCTCTTGTAAACTATTCTTGATTTTGAATGAAAATTTAAACCTATACTTGATATTAAAATATATAGCCTAAAACTCCACCTATATTTACTTAATAAAGTGGAGTTTTGCATATACAATAATTTTTCGACATTCTATACCGTTTCAACTAATAATAATTTTAATCTAAAAATCATTCTCCCAACACAATTATCTTACATTTACGGATACGTGATCTTGTGCGATCAAAATCTACAAAGTAAATATAGCCTGTTGGTCCTATCCCTAATTCCCCATTATCAACTTCAAATATCTCGCTAGAACCAATCAATGTAGCTTTTAAATGTGCATCACAGTTTAGAAGTGCTGAACGATCACCGTTTGGAAGATAATCCTCTGCATCGGGCCATGATAATACTGCTTCATAATGTTTTTCACCAGGATAGTTATATTGTCCTTCCTCAACTTGATCTGGAATAATCTTTTTAAGGACATTGTTTAAATCAGCCTGCAGATATTCATCACCATCTTCAGTATAATCGTGAACAAATTCTTCAAAAAACACAGAACAGGTAGTATGAGGAGAAATTACAGCACAGATGCCATTTTGTATTTCACTTTTTTTGATTATTTCCTTAACAGAAGGAGTTATATTAAAAAAGCTAGGTGTTCCTCCATGAGATGTTAAATAAATTTGTTCTTTATAGATTTTCATTCTAAGGCCTCCTTCCGTAGCCCAATTCGTTTTTTGCCTTTACAATTGCCTGTATCATTTCTTCTAGCATTTTTACTCTATCCGACGCATTGATTATGCCGCTTGTTGCTCCTGTCCCATCGGCACCATTTATTATCGTCTGATAAACATCTTCTCCAGAACTTATTCCTGCTGCCTGCATAACTAAGATATTGCTATTTATATCTTTTATCTTTCTCGTAGTTTCTCTTATATACTCATAACCGCTAGTTTTCCCTGTACCAATTAAATCAGTTGGTTCACACAATAGTATGTCAGGTTCCAACATAGCTATAGCTGTAGCTTCTTCTACAGAATCAGCACATACAATTGTAATAAGTTCTAAATCTTTCGCTCTTTTTATCGTTTTGACCAAATCCGATAGTTTTAATGAATGCTCAGCATGATTTAAAAATACTGCTTCAGCACCCGATGATTTTATGGATTCAGGCAGTACATAGCCCATCCCACGTCCAGGTAGTAATGGATCCATATGCTGAGCTGTAATCTTGATGTTTTTTGTATTAGATTTAATGTAATATAAATCTGCAAATGGCGCAGTAAAAAATATGTCGACATCATATTTTTCGGCATACTTGTCTGCAGCAAGCGCCAATCGCAAACTTTCTTCACCGTAAAGATATGACTTAGGATTGACTACAAAAAATGGAACTCTTATACCCTTCATCATTATCACCCCTTCATATGAAATTAGCTTGTCTATATTTGTTTGTTTCAAAAACATCATAATAATGTTCTAAGCATTCTTTCATACCTTCTCTTTGAGCACAAAGTAACTCATAATAATCGTTGAATTGAGTGTTTTTCACTTTATCGCATGCAGCAGTTACCAAATCAGTATAAATGTTAATCTTGCTTATTCCTTCAGTAGCACATCTTTTTAAATTGTCATCTCCAGAAGATGATCCTCCATGAAGTACCAAAGGAATATCTACAGCATTCCTAATTTCTCTTAATCTGTTAAAATCTATAACTGGTTTCCCTTTATAATGTCCGTGAGCAGTGCCAATAGAAATTGCTAAAGAATCTACATCTGTAAGCTCAACAAATCTTTTCGCATCTTCAACAGTAGTATATATACTAGCACTATTGTCGTTATTTCTATAATTTTCACTGTTGCCAACATGCCCAATTTCGGCTTCTACAACTACTCCTCTCAAATGAGCGTATTTGACTATCTCTTTTGTTTTTCTAACATTGTCTTCAAATGAGTCCATAGAAGCATCTATCATAACCGAATTGAATCCTTCATCTATAGCTCTGATTATTAGCTCTTTCTTAGTACCATGATCAAAGTGTAATACTGCTGGAATTTTAGCTTTTTCACCATAGTATTTTCCTAAATATAGTGCTTCATCAAATGATAAAAAGTCCTCATGTGCTTCTGCATAAGCTAAAATAATTGGTAAATTTAATTTTTCTGCAACTTCTATATATGCTTTTATAGAGTTCTGATCTACAAAATTCGGAGCCGGTATAGCGAAATTATACTTCCTTGCGACCTTAAATAATTCTTTTGATGATACTAACAAGAGATCATCTCCTTATTTGAATAATATATAATATCAATAATATCAAAAAAGTACTATCACAAAACCACAACATTAAGAGCAAACCGAGATAAAATTAATTTAAATTATTTTTTATATTTATAAATACTTATTTAAGAGGGCTTTTCTTTAATTTATATTAATTATAACTAAAACTTCGCACATAGATAATTACTCTGTTCCTTGAAAACTTAATACTTTGCCAGAAAAAAGTATAGTAATTCACGCAATTATGCACATTTTGGGAGTCTTTCCTTAAGTTCTTTTGGAATCGCAGCCATAAAAGCATTAAGTAATTGGTCCAGCTGCTCAGAAGTCAACGATAGTTTATCTGCTATTGTATCTAACAATACTTGCATAAGCAGATGAAAAGCCTGAATCAATGTAATATCAGACATTTCATCCTGTATGTAGTAAAATATCTCTCCCATTGTTCGCAAATCTGATGATCGGCGGTTCTCTAGTGCAAGCATCATGTATCTGGTAAATACGATTGCTGTATGTGCTGTCATCGCATCGTAAGATAATGAATTGCATTCTTTGCTGAGCTTCAAGTATGATTTACACACTTTGAAAAAGACTTCTATATCCCAGCGCTTCCCGTATATACGAATGATTTCATCCTCATTAAGGTTCATATCTGTGGTAATAAGCGCCAAGTAGTCTTTTCGCTTATTCTTGTTTCGGACAAATACAATTCGAGCAGGAATAGATTTTCCGTCTTTTTCAAGGGAAACTTCCACGGATAACAGATATCTCGACCTACCTCTTCTTTTTCTGTTTTGCTTGTATATTGCAGTTAACGGTTGCATTATTCCATTATATAGGTAATGCATCTTTGATGTTTTCTTCGCCATTGCAATGATATCATAGCCTATCTCTTTAATAGCAATCAAAGAAGAAGGAGAACAAAACCAAGTGTCAAACAATACATATGATGCTGGAATCATTGCCTTTTTAGCGGCCTTTATTAATTCCAGAACTACGGCTGTTGCTTTGGTTTGGGCTAGATTCCTTCTTAAATACCCGGCGGATCGCTTGTCCATAGTTACAGCTTCATTGATACGATTCTTTTGATTTTCAGTAGATAAAAGACATCCATTGACTGGGATAAAAGTATTTCCATCTGACCATCCGAGTGTAAGTAGGCGAAAGCCATACTTGTATGTTTTCTTAGCATGGTCATATACTTTTGCTAGTAGCTCTACTTTTTTAGAGCTAGAGCGTTCGAACAAAGAGTCATCCACAATAAGAACATTTACACGTTTATCGCTTGTTAACCCAGTAATTGTTTCATTTATAATCTGCGCGCTAAGCCAAGTAGTAAACCGGATCCAATTGATATGAATAGAGTTTAAGAACCTGTAAACCGTGTCCTTCTTAAAGCCAGCCTGATTTGTGTCCATTAGCATATTCATATACATAGATCTATTGGTAAAGATCATACTGAATAAGTACTCGAAAATGGAAATAACCGGAATACCCTTGCTTTTGTAAGCATTCGATAATCTTAAAGCAGCCGAAATTCTATATTTTTTGAAAAAACTTTTAATCGAAGTAGAAACCTTATTATCAATTTGGTAATTTTGTGTTATACTATTCATAGCATGAGCCTCCAATTGGTTTATTTTTTGGATAATTCAATTATACCAAAAATGGAGGTCTCATGCTATTTTATAGCCAAATAATATTGAATTATCAAGGTACAGAGCTACTTTTATAAGTGCGAAGTTTGAGTTAATTATAATTTGTTAAAATATGAAAAACCCTCTTAATATTGTTTAAAATAAAATATTCGAAAAGTTTATATCACGAAAATTAATATAAAAGATTATATAAAAGTTATATGTTTTTATTATTTTTTAGAAAAATCTATCTTGTAATTGCCTCAACTGATATACAAGAGATGATTTATCTAAATCAACCATATCATAAGAAATAACTTCACCTTTTTTAACATCTTTTTTCAATACTGCTTTTTTATTTATTAATCCTATAGGAACTGCATTTATTTTTTTCGCAACATCTGCAACTTCAACCGTTCCATATACCGTATAACCACCTATTCCATCCAAATTTTCTCCTTTTCTTAAATCTTTTTTAGCTATTGTAATTACTTCAGATACTAATCCATTTAAAGGTACTATAGTTGGCTGATGATCTAATACTGCTTTCACTGCAGATAAAGGAGTTTCTAAACTTGCTAAATGGTACGGTCTATATAAAACATAATTTGGACCACTACCCATACTCAAATATTCCATTTCCGCCCTTACTTCTTTAAGTTTACTAGATACTATTACAAACACACCAGGTGCTACACCATTTATATAGTCCACTACACCATATTTATTGAGTATTCCACCCTCTTCTTTTAAGGTAAACAATTTAGGTAAATCAGAAACTTGGCCGGATGCTCCATGGCCTCCTCTTATATCTGGTACAAAGCCTGTTGCGTTTGACATACACGCAAGCTCTACCATCGTTTTTGTCCCATCTTTAAATGATGTCAACATATGAGGACTTACTCCTCTTCTTTCTGCTTCATCAAATACAGTATCTGGATTGCAATCTAAATCCACTTTATTATTTTTGCCTTTTCCTACAACTCTCACCTCAAACCCAAGCGCATCAGCAAAATCATACAATTCTTTAACTGCACCAGGCTCATCCCCCGCTGAACCTGTATAAATAACACCAGCATTATCTGCCAATTTTTTTAATATTGGTCCTATACAAACATCCGTTTCAACATTTAACATAACAATATGTTTTTTATTATTTATTGCATCAATTGCTAGTTTTGCTCCTACTTCAGGAACACCCGTAGCATCTATTACAGCATCTATTAGATTTGCCTTTGACGCGATCTCTGCATTATCAGTAACAATAAATTTACCATTTTCCATACTTCTATTTGCTTCAGAAATATTAGAAACTTTTACTATATCATCTTCCTTAACCCCTGCATTTATATATGCTTTAAATGCCTTATCTACGTCTATATCAACAACAATTGATGGCCTAACACCTTTCATAAGCATAATTTGGCTTACCATTCCCATACCCATTTGACCAGCACCAACTATGCTCAAATTTATTGCCTTACCTTGCCTTTCAAGTTCTTGTAATTTTGTGTTAATTCCTAACATAATTTACATCTCCTTTATTTTTTATATTCTTTTAAAAAAAGATACTTACTTTATAGACATAAAAACTTATTAATTTTTACATATCACTTTATCTCCTTTCTAAATGTTACTTTTAATACTAAAATTCAAATTTACTATGACTTTCTTAAAATTTGTTTCCCTTTAAGATAATTAAATTAAAAATAGCTTATCTAAAATATTAAATTGCGTAACATTTGTTCATGTATATATCTTTTGTTCAAATCCATTTTACATTTTTTAAAAATTAAAGTCAAGATAAAATTTCATTATTGATTAAAATTTTGTTAAATTTTTAATATGCAATTAATTCATAAAAACAATAATTTATATATTGACATTAATAGCAAAAACATATAAAATATAATTGAACAAAAAATATACCACTGAACAAATGTAACAATGATAACGTATATAAGGGGGATATTGTGTGATAAAATTAGTCATTCTCTTGTTTTTTTTGTTATTTCTTCAAGGATGTTTCTCTTATTTACAAGCCAAAAACTATATCAATAGGCTGAAAGAACTGAAAAAGAAGGGTATTGTAGGAGTTGGAGTAAATAAAGGTAAATTAAGTTCCGGAACAATTATTATGCTTGTTTCTGATAAAAATGGGACGATTTTAGATTGTGAAGAATTATATGGTATTACTGTATTTTCAAGATTTAAGAAAAATAGCATTTATAATGGTATTAATATATATAATTTTGAAAATGTAATAAAAAAGAAGGAACCGAAAAAAACAAATGTTTTATTAAAAGCTGTTCAAGAAATAAAAAATCAACTTACAAATTTTGAGAAATAATTCTATGAATAAATTTTGTGAACTTGTTAATGAGTTTAAAATATTACATTATTTTAGAATTTTTAAATAACAACTTTTAAAATGGAATATTTTAAAAAACAGTAGATTTAAGACAAAAAAATATAACTACTTGAAAGAGAGGTGATTAGTTGAATAATAAGAAATCGTTTATTAATTTAATATCAAAAAATTATATGTGAGAAAGGAGTCTTAAAATGCATGCATTAGCTAAAGGTGCAGAAGTTTTTATTGGTCTATTTCAACAAGGTGGTCAGCAATTTGTAGGGATGATTACAGGTATAATTCCAACACTTGTTGTTTTAATCACAGCAGTAAATGCGATAATTAAATTAATTGGTGAAGAAAGGGTACAACGTGTAGCTCAAGCATCAACAAGGTACTTTATAACTAGATATACAATTTTACCAATATTAGCAGTATTTTTTCTAACAAATCCAATGTGCTATACATTTGGAAAATTTGTAGATGAAAAATATAAACCAGCTTTTTATGATGCAGCAGTATCATTTGTTCACCCCATCACCGGACTTTTCCCACATGCAAATGCCGCTGAGTTATTTGTATATATGGGAATTGCAGCTGGAATACAAAAGTTAAAATTAAATACAGGAGATTTAGCGATTAGATATTTTCTTGTTGGTGTTATTGTAATTTTGATAAGAGGCATTGTAACAGAGAAAATAACATTGATGATGATAAGTAGAAAAGATACTAGCAATAAACTCAAAAAAGAAAAGATAGCATTATAAGACTAGATATTATTGAAGATAAAGGAGGTAAATAATAATGTTTAAAACTGTTAAAGTTGAAAGAGGTAGTGGTGGTTGGGGTGGCCCTATTATATTAAAACCCGACGAAAAAAAGCATATAGTTTTAAACGTAACAGGTGGCGGAATAAGCTCCGTTGCGAAAAAGATTGCAGAAATAACAGGTGCTGATGTTGTTGATGGATTTAAAACAAATATAAAAGATAAAGAGAGTATTTTAGTAGCTGTCATTGACTGTGGAGGTACTGCAAGATGTGGTGTATATCCCAAGGATGGCATAAAAACAATTAATTTAATTCCTGGTGGTCCGTCCGGCCCATTATCAAAATATATAAATGAAGAAAATTATGTGTCTGGTGTAAGAGAAGATAATATTATAGAATTATCCGATAGTATAGATGAATACCAAAGTCCAAAAAGTTCTAATGAGGTAAGTAATATAAAAAATAATAAAACTGAATATAATGAAGGTTCCCAAAATTTTAAAAATGAAAAACAAAATTTACTAGTTAGAATTGGTAAAGGTGTAGGTAACGTTGTAGGTATACTTTATCAATCAGGTAGAGAAACTATCGATACTATAATTAAAAATATACTCCCATTTATGGCGTTTGTTAGCTTAATTATAGGAATTATTCTTAAATCTGGAGCAGGTAACTGGATTGCTAAGAATATTTCACCATTTGCTGGAACTTTACCAGGATTAATAGCAATATCAATATTTTGTGCGATTCCTATTTTGTCACCAATATTAGGACCAGGTGCAGTAATAGCTCAGATAATTGGTGTATTGGTTGGTACTGAAATAGGATTAGGGCATATACCACCACAATATGCACTTCCGGCATTGTTTGCAATAGACTCACAAGTTGGCTGTGATTTTGTTCCAGTAGGATTAAGTTTAGGTGATGCAGAACCTGAAACAGTAGAAATAGGTATACCCGCTGTCCTTTTTTCTAGACTTGTAACTGGGCCAATAGCCGTACTTATTGCATATATCTTTAGCTTTGGTTTGTTTCACTAAAGATTATTAAAAAAATTGTTTGATATAATGAATTATATAACAAGAGAATTTTAATTATATAAAATATAAAATTTTTTCAAAAAAATATAGGAGCTCTTTTATCAAATACAATTATTTTAAGTATATAACTAACTATGAATATGTTATAGAGCTCCTAAATCTATTATTTTTTATAACAAATTGCCAGAAAGGTGTGTTTTTGTTTATGAAATACAAATCTACAATTACATCAATTGGAATTCTAGTACCAGATTTTTTAAATGAAAAAATGATGATTATTTTTAATAATAACGCACCAAAAGAACTAGAAGAAATGTCGGTTTTACATACTATTGTCGAGTTTAAACAGAAAATTGAAGTTGGAGATGTATTTATTATTGGCGAAAAAAAATA
>JASBVU010000044.1 GCA_029960905.1 Thermoanaerobacterium sp. | reverse complement strand
GGACTTATTGGCTTATAATGAACGATGATAAAAAGACTAAAATTTCTGTCAGCAAAAACAAGATAAAGGAACTTAAAATGATATTAGGTCTTAGCAGAAATTAGAAATGTAAACATTTCTTTTTGATAACGTATATTTCTTTTTAACCCTTTATCGTTTACTTTCATGGGATAATCGATGAATTTTATTTATTTTTGTTTTATACTCCTTATAGAATCAAAAATATAAGGAGGTCTTAATTTATGAGTGCTATTGTACTAGTCATTGCTGCTGCATGCATATTTGCATTAGCATACCGTTTTTACGGCGCATTTATAGCATCAAAAGTTTTAGTTTTGGACGAGACGAAAAAGACTCCTGCTTATGAGTTGGAAAATGGTTACGACTACGTGCCGACAAATAAATGGGTACTTTTTGGACATCATTTTGCAGCTATTGCAGGGGCAGGTCCACTGGTAGGTCCGGTTCTTGCTGCACAGTTTGGATACTTGCCGGGCGCACTTTGGATATTGATAGGTGCAGTTTTGGCAGGCGCAGTGCATGACATGGTTATCTTATTTGCATCTGTACGTCATGAAGGCAAATCCCTGGCAGAGATTGCAAGAGCAGAAGTAGGAAAATTTTCAGGCTTCGCTGCTACAATGGCTGTAATATTTATCTTGCTTATTACCGTCGCAGGTCTTGCAATCGTTGTCGTGAATTCTCTCTTCAATAGCTCATGGGGTACATTTACTGTAGGTGCTACGATACCTATCGCGTTATTTATGGCTATCTACATGAGATGGATAAGACCAAACAAAGTATCTGAAGCAACCATAATCGGTGTTGCGCTAATGATTATATCAGTTGTATCTGGTCCTGCGATTCAGCATTCAGCATTAGCACCATATCTGACATTCAATCAACACCAGATGACGATTATTATAGCTGTCTACGGACTTGTGGCTGCAGTTTTGCCAGTATGGCTGCTTTTGACACCTAGGGATTATTTAAGCACTTATATGAAGATTGGCGTCATAACATTGTTAGCTGTAGGCGTAATATTTGTTAATCCTATGATAAGAATGCCTTTGACGACAAAATTCATCCATGGCGGTGGTCCTATAATACCCGGTAAAGTATGGCCGTACGTATTTATAACTATTGCATGTGGTGCATTGTCAGGATTCCATTCTCTTATAGCTACAGGTACAACGCCTAAGATGATTAAAAGCGAAAAAGACATTTTGCCTATAGGATATGGCGCGATGCTTGTTGAAGGGTTTGTATCTATAATGGCGCTTATTGCTGCTACAAGCTTGCATCCTGGTGATTATTTTGCCATAAATGTACCGCCACAGATATTTGCTCATCTTGGAATGAATACTGTTGATCTTTCAGCGCTTTCAAAAGCTGTTGGAGAGACTTTGGCAGGAAGGACTGGTGGTGCAGTTACTTTAGGCGTAGGTATGTCTTACATTTTCTCATCTATTCCAGGCTTTAAAGAATTGATGTCATATTTGTATCATTTCTCAATACTTTTCGAAGCCTTGTTTATACTGACGACAGTCGATGCAGGCACAAGAATTGGAAGGTATGTTTTGCAAGAAGCTGGTGGATATATCTACAAGCCATTAAAAAATAAGAATTGGTGGCCAGGTATCATAATCACAAGTATTGTATTTACATCTGCGTGGGGTTATCTAGTGTACAATGGCAGCATATCTACGATATGGCCTTTATTTGGCACATCAAATCAGCTTTTGGCATCAATTGCATTAGCAATCGGAACGACAATGCTTTTAAAAAGAGGAAAGGCAAAGTACATTGCCATAACAGCAGTGCCTTTCGCATTTATGATAGTTACAACAGTGACAGCGGCATATCTGAATATAGTCACAAACTATTTGCCATCTGGCAATACAGTTTTAATAGTTTTCTCGATAATAATTTTACTGTTAGCTGTAGCTATAAGCATTGATTGTGTGACGAAGTGGATTAAGATATACAGAGAAATGCATTCACAAAATGTAGCTGCAAATTTAGAAACATCCAATTAAAAAGCATTAAAAAGGACAGGTGAAAGCCTGTCCTTATGTATTATTGGCTTTAGCCTGTTGAGCTCGCAAAGCGAGCGAAACAAAAAACCACCCGCTATGCGGGTGCGCGACAGAAGTTATACAAAAAATCACCTTTCCGTTATAATAGAGTTGTTCAAGCTACTATTATATAACAAAAGGAAAGGTGATTTAATGGCTAATAAACGAGATGAAATGGCACGCACAAAATGGATGTGCAAATACCACATTGTGTTCACTCCTAAGTATAGACGAAAAATAATATATAATCAATACAAAGAAAGTATAAGGGATATATTAAAAGAACTATGTAAATACAAAGGAGTGGAAATAATAGAAGGACATCTAATGCCGGATCATGTACACATGTTGGTGAGTATACCACCAAAAATTAGTGTGTCTAGCTTTATGGGATACTTAAAAGGGAAAAGTGCATTGATGATATTTGACAGACATGCAAATCTAAAGTATAAATTTGGCAATAGGCATTTTTGGGCGGAAGGATATTATGTAAGCACTGTAGGACTAAATGAGGCAACAATAAAAAAATACATCCAGGAACAAGAAAAGCGAGATATTATGCTAGACAAATTAAGTGTAAAAGAATATGAGGACCCCTTTAAGGGGTAGCCCGTAGTACGTTTGTCCCTTTAGGGGCGGCAAAAGTGACAAATGCATGGTGGCTTGAACAAAGTGAAAGCCAGCGCCTTTAGACGCTGGCTAGTAATAGAGGCTTATAGCCTCAGAGCAAACCACCCGTTTTACGGGTGGTCATGATTTGTCACCTTTTTTTTGCAATCAGGGCAGTAGCCATAAAAATACAACTTTTGGTCCATCAAAAGATAATCTGTGTATTTGCTTACTCTACCAAGAAGATCATCTAATGCTGAGTCGTAAAGGTCATCTACCCTATTGCATCCGTAACATATCAAATGTGGATGTGAATTAACATTTGCATCATATCTAAAGCTACCTTCACCAACATTAAGTTCTTGCACAAGTCCTATACTCTTTAGCATTTCAAGTGTCTTGTAGACAGTAGCCAAACTCATTGTTGGGAAATCGGACGACAGCGTCTTGTATATAGTTTCAGCACTAGGATGTTCCTTGGTATTTTTAAGCATGTTAATGATAGCAAGTCTCTGCGGTGTTACTTTTAATCCCTTTTCTTTCAGGATTGACGAGATATCGTCCATCATATCCCTTCTTTCCATAAAATATTAATTAATAAAATTTCTCATGTAATATTTATAGTTACATTATACTATTGCAATTTTATGCTGTCAATCATTTTTTGAAATGTCATGGTGAAAAATCGTGAAAACTTGAAGTTGTTTCTTAGTAATGGTATAGTAATATTGAAAAAATATTCTGATGAATGGGGGACTACGATGACATATAAATTAGTTGCAATAGATATGGATGATACACTTTTGACGCACGACAAGCAAATCTCGAGAGAAAACTTAGAAGCCCTAAAAAAAGCCCGTGATGCAGGTATTTATGTTGTCATATCGACGGGTAGGATTTACGCTTCCGCTTACGCATACTCGGAATTTTTAGGATTCAAACCATACATCATTGCCAGCAATGGAGCTATGGTGATAGATGATAATGATGAGGAAATTTATAAAAGCGTACTTGATATAGACATATTGTCATATTTGATAAACTTGGCGAAAAAAAATGACCTCTATTATCATTTTTACAGCGATAAAATTGTTTATTCACCAGAGATTACTAGTAAATATCAAAAGTATGGTGAGTGGAACAGGCTTTATGCTGAAACATTAAAGGTAGAAGTCGAGAATATACCTTCTGATGTGGAATTTGAAGATAAATTAAAAGATAACATTGTGAAATTTGTAATGTTTGACGAAGATTCAGAAAAAATAAAAGCAGTGAGAAACACAATAGACCGCGAAAAAGGCGATAGATTAGAAACTACAAGTTCATTTTACAACAATATAGAAATACTAAATAAAGGTGTAAATAAAGGAAATGGCCTTAAGATATTGGGAGAATACCTGGGAATAGATAGATCAGAGATGGTGGCAATAGGTGACAGCGAAAATGATGTAGAGATGGTTGAGTACGCAGGTCTTGGCGTAGCGGTGGAAAATGCCATAGATAAACTTAAAAAAACAGCAGATTTTATTACAAAATCAAACATGGAAAACGGAGTCGCTTACGTCATAAATAAATTTATTTTGTAGAAAGTATTAACTCACTTTTGAAAGGAGGCAAGTCTGTGAAAAAAACAGTCCATCTTAATTTGACAGGCCATGTGCAAGGAGTCGGGCTTAGGTATTCTGTTTACAACATGGCTATGCGGCTTAATATAACTGGATATGCAAAAAATCTATACGATGGAAGTGTTGAAATAGTAGCAGAAGGTGATGAAGAAAACATAAATATGCTTATCGATTACATAAAAAATGGACTAAGGTGGGCAAGGGTGGAAGATGTAGCCGAAAAATGGGAAGACTATCAAGGTCTGTATCACACTTTTGAAATCATGTAAATTAGTGAACTGTTAAACTAAGAATATCCATTTTATAAACGGTTACAAATATGATATAATGGAAATATGAATATTGATGTATACGAGGGTGTAGAATATGAAGCTGGACATGGGACTTAATTTAAAACAAGTGCAGAAATTATTGATGACTCCACAGCTTAAACAGGCCATCGAGATTCTTCAGTTGAATTCGTACGAGCTAAATGAGCTTATTACAAGTGAATTGGAAACCAATCCTATGTTGGAGACGTACGAGGATAAGGAAGACATCGTTGATGCTTACATTGAAATGAATAAAAATAGCGATCTTGAAAAGTACAATTACAGCAGCGATGATGAAGAAAGAGATGATTACAGCTTTGAAAATATGGTCTCAACTGATACGTCCCTCACAGATCATTTGCTGTTTCAACTTCATATAACACCTCTTCAGAAGAAAATAAAAGAGATATGCAAAGTCATAATTTACGATATCGACAGCAATGGCTATCTAAATGACGATATCAAAAAACTCAGTGAAGATTACAATTACAGCGAAGAAGATGTTCTGACGGCTTTAGATGTAGTGCAATCATTTGACCCGCCGGGGATTGCAGCGAGAAATTTAACGGAATGCCTCATGCTTCAGCTAAAAAGCAAAAATCTATATGACGGTGTAGTAAAAGAAATCGTGGAAAATTATTTAAATGAAATTGCGGACAACAAACTTTCATTCATAGCAAAGAAGTTAAATGTAGACATTAAAGAAGTCCAAAATGCCGTTGATGAGATAAAAAAGCTGAATCCAAGGCCGGGAGCCAGTTTTTCAAGTTACAATGATATCAAATACGTCATTCCGGATGCGTATATAAAGAAGATAGATGGAGATTATGTTGTGCTTATAAATGAGTCGCTTTATCCAGGATTGAGGATAAATAAGTCTTATGAAAGTATTTTGACTGCTACTGATGACGACAATACAAGAAAATACCTCTCAAATAAAATTCAGTCAGCAATGTGGCTTATAAAAAGTATTGAATCAAGAAGGGATACTTTATACAAAGTGTTAAGTGCAATAGTGAAAGAGCAAAGGTCATTTTTTGACAGAAAGGAAAAGTACATTAAACCTATGAATTTAAAGAAAATTGCTGAGGCTGTAGGGGTCCACGAATCGACAGTAAGCAGGGCGGTAAACGGGAAATACGTCGATACACCTTTAGGCGTTTTTGAAATAAAGTACTTCTTCCAAAGCGGCATCGGCAATAGCGATGGTGAGATGTTTTCGCAGGAAATGATAAAAGAGATGATAAAGCAATTGATAAGCGAAGAAGATCCTCAAAATACGCTAAGCGACCAAAAGATTGCTGAGATTCTGTCTGAAAAAGGTGTGACGATATCGAGAAGAACTGTTGCTAAGTACAGGGAAGAAATGAATATCCCATCGTCAAGCAAGAGAAAAAGGTACTGATGAAAGAGAGCAATAATTTTAGAAAATGCTCTCTTTTAACATCTTATCTATTGAAAAATTAAAAGTCTTAATATAAAATAGTATTGAAGGTAAAAATATTTATTTAATGTTTTGGCGGGACAGTTAAAATACAACGGGTCAATAAAAGTCCTGAAGAAGGTTTTGATACATGAATGACATAATATCACTACAACAGAAAATTGTGCCTGAGCTAATAGAACTGCTGCAAAAAAGGTATACTATAATGCGTAATATATATTTCAGCCAGCCAATAGGAAGAAGAGCTTTGTCATATCAGCTTAACATTGGCGAGAGGATAATAAGGACAGAGGTATCTTTTTTGAAGCGGCAAGGCCTTATCGATATAAATCCTTTAGGTATGACTGTGACTAAAGACGGCGAGAAGCTTTTGGAGGAGCTTAAAGAGTTTATTCATGAGCTAAAAGGCTTAAACAACATGGAAAAAACCTTGAAAGATCGCCTGAAACTGAGAAAAGTTATCGTGATACCGGGTGATGTCGATAATGATAGACTTATAAAAAAAGACATGGGCAAATCTGCTGCGGCTTATCTTAAAAGCATAATTAAAAGCGACAGCATTATTGCTTTGACTGGCGGTTCAAGTGTGATGGAAGTTGCAAATGAAATGCCTCAGTGTTACACTAAATCAGATATAATGGTAGTGCCTGCAAGAGGTGGCTTAGGACGTGAAGTTGAAAAACAAGCAAATACCATCGCATCAGTCCTTGCAAAAAAATTAGGCGGGTCGTACAAAATGCTTCATATTCCTGACAACATAGGCAAAGAAGCTATCGCTACACTTATGAATGAACCAGACATAAAAAGCGTTATTGATATACTTAAAGAAGCTGATGTAGTGCTTTTTGGCATAGGACGTGCAGATGTGATGGCTGACCGGCGAAATTTACCTTCATCGACTAAAGAGTATCTTAAGAGTGTTGGTGCCACGTCAGAAGCATTGGGTTTTTACCTAAACATAAACGGTGAAACAGTTTATGAGACGCCAAGCATATTTCTCACAAAAGATGATTTAAAAAAAGTCAAAAATTTGATAGCTGTTTCAGGTGGTAGAAGCAAAGCCGATGCGATTATATCAACTTGTATAAGCGGAATGGTGGATGTTCTTATAACTGATGAAGGTGCTGCATTTGAAATATTAAAAAGTTGTTAATACACCGAAAGGTGTTTAATATAAAAAAAATAAAAATTAAAGGAGGAAATATTATGGCAGTAAAAGTAGGTATTAATGGCTTTGGTAGAATAGGCAGAAACTTTTTTAGAGCAGCATTAAAGAAAAATGTAGATCTTGATATTGTTGCATTCAACGATCTTACTGATGCAAAAACATTAGCACATCTATTAAAATACGATTCAACATTCGGCCAATTCGAAGGCGAAGTCATCGCAAAAGAAGACTCACTTGTTGTAAATGGCAAGGAAATAAAAATATTAAAGGAAACAGATCCTGCAAAATTGCCTTGGAAGGAATTAGGAGTTGACATAGTCATTGAATCAACAGGTAGATTTACAAACAAGGAAGATGCAGTAAAACACATTGAAGCTGGAGCAAAGAAAGTTATAATTTCTGCACCTGCTAAAAATGAAGATATAACAATCGTTATGGGTGTTAACGAGGACAAATACGATCCAAATGCACATCACGTTATTTCAAATGCTTCATGCACAACAAACTGCTTAGCACCATTTGCAAAAGTTTTACATAATAAATTTGGAATTAAGAGAGGCTTAATGACAACTGTTCACTCTTACACAAACGATCAGAGGATACTTGATCTTCCTCACAAGGATTTAAGAAGAGCTAGATCAGCAGCAATGTCAATAATTCCAACAACTACTGGTGCTGCAAAAGCAGTTGCACTGTTTTACCTGAATTGAAAGGAATTAAACGGTTTTGCTATGAGAGTTCCAACACCAGACGTATCTGTTGTTGACCTTGTTGCAGAGCTTGAGAAGAGTGTAACTGTAGAAGAAGTAAATGCAGCATTGAAAGAAGCAGCAGAAAACGAGCTTAAAGGCATTCTCGGATATACAGATGAACCATTAGTATCAATGGACTTCAAAGGTGATTCAAGGTCATCTATTGTTGATGGTTTGTCAACAATGGTTATGGAAGGCAATATGGTAAAAGTTGTTTCATGGTATGACAACGAATGGGGTTATTCAAACAGGGTTGTTGACCTTGCTAAGTATGTAGCAGATAGACTGTAATATCATAGGACAAGGCTTATAACCTTGTCCTAAAATATATCGATAGGAGGTATATAATGAAAAAAACTGTAAGGGATATCGATGTTAAAGGCAAAAAAGTGCTGGTAAGAGTAGACTTTAATGTGCCTATGGACAGCGAAAAGAACATCACTGATGATACGAGAATAAAAGCGGCTTTGCCTACTATCCAATATCTTTTAGACAATAATGCAAAGGTGATATTAGTATCACACTTAGGAAGACCAAAGGGCAAGTTTAACATGGAGTATTCTATGAAGCCTGTTGCAAAAAGGCTTTCAGAGCTACTTGGGAAACAAGTCATTGTAGCCGATGATGTAATAGGTGAAGATGCTAAGGCAAAAGCTAATGCATTAAAAGATGGCGAAGTATTGCTTTTAGAAAATGTCAGATTCCATGCTGAAGAAGAGAAAAATGATCCGGATTTTTCAAGAGAATTGGCATCATTGGCTGACGTATTCGTCAACGATGCATTTGGCACAGCACATAGAGCACATGCATCAACGACGGGAGTTGCAAGTTACCTGCCAGCAGTATCTGGATTTTTAATTGAGAAAGAGTTAAACTTCATGGGTGGCGCTTTGGAAAATCCAGAAAGACCTTTTGTGGCAATACTGGGTGGTGCAAAAGTTTCGGATAAAATTGGCGTCATCACGAATCTTTTAGACAAAGTTGACAGTTTGCTTATTGGCGGCGGTATGGCTTATACATTTATAAAAGCTGAAGGCCACGAAATAGGTAAATCCCTTTTGGAGGAAGACAAATTAGAGCTTGCCAAAGACTTAATCGAAAAGGCTAAGCAAAAAGGCGTCAAATTGCTTTTGCCAGTAGATACGGTAGTCAGTGCAGAATTAAAATCGGGTGTTCCGTATGAAGTGGTTGACATAGACAAAATGCCTAATGACAAAATCGGCGTAGACATTGGACCAAAGACCATCGAAGAATTTTCAAATGTCATAAAAGATGCAAAGACAGTAGTTTGGAATGGTCCTATGGGTGTATTTGAAATAAGAGAATTTGCGAAGGGAACAGAGGCAATCGCAAAAGCCATGAGTGAGTGCAGTGGTACTACTATAATTGGTGGCGGAGATTCTGCTGCAGCAGTTGAACAGTTAGGCTATGCAGACAAAGTGTCACATATATCTACTGGTGGCGGTGCGTCATTAGAATTCTTAGAAGGCAAGGTTTTGCCTGGAATAGCTGCATTAAATGACAAATAAAGAGGTGTTTTGATTGAGAAGACCTATTATCGCAGGTAATTGGAAGATGTACATGACGCCATCTGAAGCTATAAACCTTGTAAATGAGCTTAAGCCTTTAGTGTCTGGTGCAGAAGCAGAAGTTGTAGTAATACCACCATTTGTAGATCTTGTGGATGTAAAAAAGGTCATAGATGGATCTAACATAAAGTTAGGTGCACAGAACATGCATTGGGAAGAAAAAGGCGCATTTACAGGAGAAGTTTCACCGATTATGCTTAAAGAGATAGGCGTAGAATACGTCGTAATCGGCCATTCTGAGAGAAGACAGTATTTTGCGGAGACAGACGAGAC
>JASBVU010000043.1 GCA_029960905.1 Thermoanaerobacterium sp. | reverse complement strand
TCTATACTCGTTACTGTAGAAGCGCCTAAGAAAGAACTGTCTAAAATAAGAGAAACAATGGAACAATGCGGTGCAACAAACATAATTCAAAAGTGAACTAAGGTGGGGATATGCTTTATTCCCACCTCATTTCTTTGAGATTTTATTATAATATATGTATTGCGCGCCAATTCATCATATAGTATACTATGTACAAACGTGGAAGGAGTGTTTATCATGAGTGAACAAAAAGCCATAATATCCGTAATTGGTGTTGATAGGGTAGGAATAATTTATAATGTTTCAAAATTATTAGCCGAAAACAACATCAATATCTTAGACATCAGCCAAACTATATTAAAGGACATTTTTACAATGATCATGATAGTTGATATAAAAAATTCTTCAAATGACTTTAGCATATTGAAAGAAGAACTTAAAAATTTAGGCGAAAATCTTGGAGTCAAAATCGACATTCAAAAAGAAGATATATTTAGAGCAATGCATAGATTATAGACATGATGCTTTATCGAAAGGAATGATTGAAATGGGCTTTGCTTTTGAAGAAATAGAAGAAACTATAAGAATGGTCCAATCAGAAAAGCTTGATATAAGGACAATAACTATGGGCATAAGTTTAAGAGACTGTTCAGGAGACAATGCAAACAAAATCGCTGAAAAGATCTATGATAAAATCACAAAAAAAGCCGAAAATCTTGTAAAAGTAGCCGAAGAATTAGAATCTGAATTCGGCATTCCTATTGTCAATAAGCGCATATCTGTAACACCTATCGCTATCGTTGCAGACAATATTGAAAAAGATGAGTTTATTAAAATAGCTTCGTCACTTGATAAAGCCGCAAAAAATGTAGGGGTAACCTTTATAGGTGGATATTCTGCTTTAGTACATAAAGGATTTACAAATGGCGATCTAAACCTTATAAATTCAATCCCTCAAGTTCTCAGTGAAACAGAAAGAGTTTGTTCATCTGTAAATGTAGCCACGACTAAAGCAGGTATAAACATGGATGCAGTAGCTTTGATGGGGAAAGTCATAAAAGATACAGCATATCGCACAAAAGAAAACGACGGTATAGGTGCTGCAAAGCTTGTAGTGTTTTGCAATGCACCGGAAGATAATCCATTCATGGCAGGCGCTTTTCACGGCGTCGGTGAAGGTGAATGCGTCCTAAACGTAGGTGTAAGCGGACCAGGTGTGGTATTAGCAGCACTTTCAAAGCTTCCAAAAACCGCCGATTTCGGCCAAATTTCTGAGACAATAAAAAAGACGTCATTTAAGATTACCAGAGCCGGTGAACTCATAGGGCGTCTTGCGGCACAAAGGCTAAACACTTCGTTTGGAATACTCGATCTATCTTTGGCTCCAACGCCAGAAATAGGTGATAGCATAGCAAACATACTTGAATCAATGGGACTTTCAAAATGCGGTTCTCATGGTACAACGGCTGCACTAGCCCTTTTGAACGACGCCGTAAAAAAAGGCGGTGTGATGGCATCATCGTACGTTGGAGGTTTAAGTGGTGCATTTATACCTGTAAGTGAAGACGCCGGAATGATAGAAGCTGTTGAAGCAGGTGCTTTATCAATAGAAAAACTTGAAGCCATGACGTGCGTATGCTCAGTTGGCCTTGACATGATCGCAATTCCAGGTGATACGCCTTATGAGACCATATCAGCCATAATAGCCGACGAAATGGCAATAGGCATGATAAACAAAAAGACAACTGCTGTAAGAATCATCCCAGCTCCCGGCAAAAAAGAAGGTGACCATGTAGAATTTGGCGGACTTTTAGGACATGCACCTGTTATGAAAGTAAACAGCTTTTCACCGAAAGATTTTATAGAAAGAGGCGGCAGAATCCCTGCAGCACTTCACAGCTTAAACAACTAGTGCTAAGCATGAAATAAATTTTCATGCTTTTTTTATGTCACAAAATTAATCTTTGATGTGTTTATATAATGTAAATCTCATGTGGGAGGTGTTCAAAATACTTGACTCATTCAAAGATATCTTTGAAAAATACTACAGCAAGATCTACCGCCAAATAGCTCTTATCATAAATGATGATGACAAAGCACAAGATATTGCACAGGAAGTCTTCATCAAATTGATTAAAAACCCTCCCCACAATGATGAAAATATAGGAGGCTGGTTATCTAAGGTGGCTATTAATCAAGCACTAAATTTCATCCGCTCAGAAAAGAACCTTAAATCAAGGGAAATAAAAGTATTTCAGTTTAACAACGATTTTGTATCCCCCGAGGACGTGGCAATTGAAAAAATAGAGATGGACAAAGTTAAAAAAGTTTTGTCCAAAATGGATAGACGCGATATGCTTTGTCTCATACTCAAACACTCAGGCTACAATTATGAAGAAATTTCTATATCACTTGGAATAAAAAAATCGTCTGTTGGAACGACAATAGCAAGAGCACACAAGAAATTTAAAGAGCTTTATGAAAAGGAGGTGTAGTATATGTGCTTCGATGAAGGGACGCTTCAGTCATACTTAGATGGTGAAATAGATGAATCATTAAAAGAACAGATAAAAAAGCATCTTGATACGTGTGAAAAGTGTTCACGTAAGCTTAATGAACTTAAGAATTTAAATAGCTTTTTAGATAAAGCCTTAAAAACAAGTTCCATCGATCTCAATGAAGCGTGGGAAAATCTAAATAAAAAAATCAATAAAGAAGAAAGAGGTGTATTTCATATGTTTAAAAAATACAAAAAGTATTAGCAGCAGCCGCTGCGATAGCTGTAATCATCGCATCTGTAGCATTGCCTCCTGTGCAAAAAGCAGAAGCCGAGATTTTAAGCTTGTTTAGACTTAATAATTTTAAAGCCGTAACAATAACACCTGATGATTTACAAGATATAAAAAGCAAATTCTATCAGGCAGGAAATAAAGAAATTGACCTAAAGCAGTATGGCGATATTAAAGTATCTAGGGATTATGGTTTACCCAAAGAATTCAACAAAAATGACTTAAATGAAATAAAATCATACGTAGGCTACAATTTTAAAATTCCTCAAGATGTAGATGGTTATAAGATGAGTGACAGCGTCTATGTACAAAAAGGTCGAACTATTGAATTTAAATTGAACGTGGATAAGATAAACAATCTCATAAAAACATTTGGAGGAAATAAGCTGTTGCCAGAGAACTTAAATGAAAAAACATTTAAAATAATTTTAGGCAATAGTGTGCATATATCTTCTACAGATAAAAATGAATCAGATTCTTCAAAAAATATAAGCTACGGACTCGATATAATGAAAACTCCTGAGATAATCGTGCCAGATGGTGTCGATATTGAAAAAGTAAGAGATGCCGTCATAAATATGCCATTCATTCCAGATGATATAAGAAAACAAATTGCCAGCATAAAAGACTGGAAAAGCACAATACCATTTCCCGTGTCAGATGCAGATGCTATAAAAGACGTTACTATAAACGGCAGCAAAGGAATTGTACTATCAAGGAAATTTGATGTCTCCAGTAGTTTAGAGGTATATTCAAACCTTGCATTAAATGACAATGGTGTAATATATTTGTTCAGTGGAAACAATATGTCACCAGACGAGCTTATAAAAATAGCAGAATCAATGAGGTGATGAAATGATACTTGAGACTCAAAATCTCACAAAACAGTTTGATGGTAAAGGCGGATTTAAAGATGTAAATATTTCTATTGATAGTGGCATGGTTTTTGGATTTCTTGGTCCAAACGGTGCCGGAAAAAGCACATTTGTAAAAACTATGGTGGGGCTATTACACCCCACCTCTGGTTTTGGTTGGATTAATGGTTTCTCCATCGGCACTATAGAATCAAAAAGACAAATCGGATTTCTTCCTGAAAATTTCAAGTACTACGACTGGATGACAGGAAAAGAATTGATGAAATTTCATGCAGAATTATACAAAATGAAAAACCCTTATAAAAAAATTGAAGAGCTTCTTGATCTGGTTAAACTTAAAGGACATGAAAACAAGAAGATAAAAAATTACAGCAAAGGAATGCAGCAGAGGATAGGACTTGCCATTGCTCTTTTAAATGATCCTGAAGTAATCTTTTTAGATGAACCAACATCAGCCCTTGATCCTGTTGGACGCATTGATGTAAGAGAAATAATAAAAAGACTAAAAGACGATGGCAAAACAGTGTTTTTAAACAGCCACTTATTAAGTGAAGTCGAAATGGTATGCGATGAAGTTGCAATTATAAACCACGGGCATGTAATAGCAGAGGGAAAGCTTGAAAACCTATTAAGCAAAAATACCTATGTAGAAATGGTTATATCAGATTATGATAGCGAATTAATCGAAAAGATTTCTAAGTTAGCATATGACATTGTATTTAAAGATGGCAAACTTACATTTAAAATAAAAGATAAAGACAGTATTCCTGAGATCGCAAAAATTGTCGTAGATTCCGGCGCAAAACTGTATCAATTAAATTCAAAAACGAGTTCATTGGAAGATCTATTTATAAATATAGTTGGAAAGGATGAGGATGTATGCTGACAATAACGAAATACACCATCAAGGAGATGATTAAAAAGCGTGCATTCCTCTTAATTGCAATACTTACAGTAGGATATCTTTTTATTTATGGCTATGGATTGAGTTTAGCTTTTCATAGCAGCAATTCTTTTACAGGCAATGTACCAGACATAGGCAAAATCTTACTTGAATCACAGCTTCTCTCAGCAGGGCTTTATTTTTCAAATTTTATAGTGGCATTTTTGATAGTACTTACATCTGTAGGTGCTGTATCAGGCGATGTAGAAAGTGGTGCTATATATGCCTTACTGTATAAACCTCTAAAGAGGTACGGATACGTACTTGGTAAATTTATAGGGCTTGGCATAATCATCACTGTATACAGCACATTGTTGTTTCTTTCAGTAATAGGGCTTAATATCGCTTTTGGCACGAAAGTATATTTAGAATTAGGAAACATCTTACGTGCATTATTCTTTTTTGACCTTGGTCCAGTAGTCCTTTTATCTTTAGTAATCGCTTCAAGTTCAATAATGTCAACTGTAAACACAGGTGTTTTAGCTGTAATGACGTACGGAATAGCAATGATAGGTGGCATTCTCGAACAAATGGGATCATTTTCCACAGATGCAACAAGTCAAGGTCTTTCAAATGTTGGTATTATCACAAGCTTAATTTTACCTACAGATGTGATATTTAGAAAGATGAATGCAGAGCTTCTCACGCAAAATACAGGCTTAAGCTTTCTTGCACAAGGGCCCTTTGGTGGTACTTCGCAGCCAAGTCCGTACATGTTTGTGTACATCGCCTTTTACATTTGCTTTTTGCTGTATTACGGAGCAAGAAAATTTGAAAAAAGGGATTTGTGATAGTCATAAAATCAATCCCAATCCTATCGCGATTATCTCTGCAACATTCATTATCAAAAAGTTTTTGACGGACAGTGGAAATGTATCCTTCTTTGTCTGGACCTTGTAAAACTCTTTAATGTTTTTATTTACAGGCACGAATGTCAACAATACAATAAGTGCCAATAAAGGCATAACCTTTAAAACTACGAGAACCACAATGTCAATGTATGAAATATAGTATAATGCCTTAAATAATTTTAAGGCTTTTTCTTTTCCAATGTAAATAGGCAGTGTGTACCGCTTGTTTTCTAAGTCGTCCTCAATGTCGCATATATTGTTCGCCAACATGATATTGGCAATCCCCATAATCGCCGGTAACGATATGAAGAAAATTTTTAGTACAACAAACACATCAAACCATGCATTGAAAATGCCATCACTGTATGTAACATATGCTATATTTTTGTCGTATACATGGATAAAAACAGATAAAAATACAATTACAAAGCCCATAAAAAATCCCGAAAAGATCTCTCCCAGCGGCATCCTGGATATTGGTATGGGACCAAACGAATACAGAATTCCAACCGCAAATGATATCATACCGATTAGAAGCACTACTAAGTTTGTACGCAAATACAGTACAAATCCTGAAGCAGATGCTATAAGAAGAAGTATGGCAATAGTTATTAAAACGGTTGACTCAGATAAATTATCCCTTACAATTGCGTTGTGTTTCTCATAATTATACCCGTGCGTCTTATTTGTCTTCTTATAATCCATATAATTATTAATTGCGGTAGTAACCATATCAAATGATATGAGCGATATAAACATAAATAAAAAATTAACAGCTTTAAATTCATGAAAAGCGTACAATGCATATACAGTACCCAGCATAAACGGTGTTACACTGGCAGCCTTCGTCTGTATCTCCACTAATTTTAAAAAGCTCTTTACTGTCATATTTTTTCTACTTCCTCCTTTTTCCCTTTTGATTTTATTTTAACATTAATTTAAAATTTATAAAATACAAATCGCTTATTTTAAGCTTTCTACTCCTTCTATACAGTAACCATACTTTTTCCAATCACAATTACTGCATACCACATCAAAAACGTCTTTTTTTATAAAAAGCTTCATCTTAGCCTTGACATCCTTGTATCTCATATACGTTCCGGGTTTTATTTGAAGAATTTTGAGCACGGCATCATCCATATCCTTAATGCTATCTTTATGATGCTCATTTTTGCACACACCAGAGAAATTATGAGGACATTTCTCGCAGATGTTATCCACACTATCCACAAGCTTTATCAACACATCATCATCGTCTTTAAGTTTTTTTACAATTTTATCCATATTTTTAATAAAATCCCTATCATATCCCAATCCTTTAAAACCTAACATGCACAAAAGGTGATGTCCTCTTATAATCATGTAAAAACCTCCCTAAAATTTGCATAATAAAATAATACACAATGATTATACTACATTTTGAGGAGTTGATATTATGATAAGAAAAAGCAAGAAATATTATAAAGAGCCAATTGAAAAACACGAAACTGCCTCATGGGCAAACATTAAAGAAAACGCAAGTAAGGCAAAAGTGCCTATCCCAAATGAGATAGAAGTCATAAATGCAAAAGAATGGGTAGATGAAAACGAAAAGTAAAAGTATGGCCTCAGCAACCGAGGCCATACTTTTTAAAGTTGTGAAAGAGCTTTGTACATTTCGAATCTTTCTTTTGCCTCTTTGTACGACTCATCATACAGCTTTTGTGCCAAATCTGGGAAAAGCGTCTCCAGTGAAGAATACCTTATCTCGCCTTTTATGAAATCCACATAAGATGATACAGGTTCTTTCGAATCCAATGTAAATGGATTTTTTCCTTCGGCTTTAAGCTCTGGATTGTACCTATAAAGGTGCCAGTATCCAGCATCAACAGCCTTCTTTTCCTCTGCGATACTTGTACCCATCCCTGACTTTATTCCGTGATTTATACATGGGGAGTAGGCGATTATAAGTGAAGGACCTTTATACTTTTCAGCTTCCGCAATTGCCCTCACTGTGTGATTCATATTTGCACCTAACGCAATCTGAGCCACATAGACGTATCCATAGCTTATAGCCATTAAACCTAAATCCTTCTTCTTTATCTTTTTGCCAGATGCCGCGAATTTGGCAATAGCTGCTGTAGGCGTAGATTTTGACGACTGACCTCCTGTATTTGAGTAAACTTCAGTATCCAGCACAAGCACATTTACATCTTCTCCAGATGCTAACACATGGTCCAACCCTCCAAAACCTATATCATACGCCCATCCGTCACCACCTATTATCCAATGGGATTTCTTGACAAGATAATCTTTCAGTCTGTATATTTCCTGTACTATTTTATTCGATTTTAAATTTTCATGGCTAATTATATTTATGATTTTACTTGATGCAAGTTGAGATGCTTCACCATCATCCTTATTGTTTAGCCACTCTACAAAAGCATTTTTCAATTCATCAGGTATCTGAGTTTTCAGCGCTTCAGTTATTAATTCTCCAAGCCTCTGTCTTATCTTTTTATTTGCAAGGTATATACCATATCCATACTCTGCATTGTCCTCAAAAAGAGAATTTGCCCACGCAGGTCCTTTGCCTAAATCATTAGTGGTATATGGTATTGATGGTGCACTTGCACCATATATTGAAGAACACCCTGTAGCATTTGCTATTATCATCCTATCGCCAAACAGTTGCGTCAATAGCTTTATGTAAGGAGTCTCTCCGCATCCAGGACATGCTCCGTTAAATTCAAATAGAGGCTTAAAAAACTGGCTGCCTTTCAATGTAGCCTTTTCCATTACATTATCTTTCGGCTTAATCTTTACCGCATACTCCCAATTGTCAGCTTGCCTCTCTATTTCTTCTTCTGCCATCATCATCACAAGTGCCTTTCCTGAAGCTGGACACACATCTGCACAGTTGCCACATCCTGTACAGTCCAAGGGACTTACCTGAATACGATACTGAAACGCTTCAAGACCTCTTCCTACCGCTTTTTTAGTCTCAAAAGTAGGTGGTGCATTTTTCACCTCTTCATCGTTTAGCAAAAATGGCCTTATTACGGCATGAGGACATACCAATGAACATTGGTTGCACTGTATGCATTTTTCTATCTGCCACTGAGGAATCATTACAGCTATGCCACGCTTCTCGTATGCAGTAGTGCCCAATGGGAATGTACCGTCTTCCATGCCTAGAAAAGCACTTACAGGCAAATCATCTCCTTCATTTTTGGCCATAGGTCTTTGTATTTTGGTCAAAAATTCTGGTTCGTCCTTGACGAAATCTTCATTTTCAACAGCATTTTCCCATGAAGCAGGAACATTAACTTTTTTTAATGATTCTAAGCTTCTGTCAACAGCTTTAATATTCATATCGACTATGTTTTGCCCTTTGCTGCCGTAAGTCTTTTGTATAGATTCTTTTAAATACCTAATGGCGTCTTCGAAGGGTATTATATTGATAAGCCTAAAAAATACTGTCTGCATTATCATGTTTATCCTGCCACCAAGACCTACTTCTCTTGCAATAGATATTGCGTCAATTGTATAGAAATTTATCTTATTTCTTGCAATGTACCTTTTCATAGATGCAGGAAGTTTTTCATCAAATTCTGATTCGCTCCACGGGCAGTTTAAGACAAAAGTTCCACCATTTTTTAATCCCTTTAAAATGTCATAATTGTAAATAAAAGACTTGTTATGGCATGCTATATAATCGGCATGATATACAAGATAGCTGGATTTTATGGGTTTTTGACCAAATCTCAGATGGGATACGGTAGTTCCTCCAGATTTTTTGCTGTCATACTGAAAATAACCTTGCACATAAAGATTTGTATTATCACCGATTATCTTTATGGCAGATTTATTTGCACCAACTGTTCCATCTGAGCCCAAGCCATAAAATTTGCAGCTTACAGTCCCCTGCGGCACAGTTTCTATTAATCTACCTGTATCTAAAGATGTCATAGTCACATCATCTTTTATACCTATTGTAAACCTATCTACCGGATTGTATTTTTTAAGGTTCTCATACACTGCTATGATTTGCGACGGCGTCGTATCTTTTGAACCTAAACCGTATCTGCCTCCTACGATGAGAGGCTTATCTTGTTTATCAAAAAATGCTTTTACCACATCAAGATATAAAGGCTCACCGATAGAACCAGGCTCTTTTGTCCTGTCTAACACTGCTATTCTTTTGACTGTGCTTGGAATAACATTTAAAAAGTGTTTTTCTGAGAATGGCCTGTAAAGCCTAACTTTTACAAGACCAACTTTCTCGCCTAATCCTGAGAGGTAATCAATCGTCTCCTCAATTGTCTCACACACAGAACCCATTGCTACTATCACGTATTCAGCATCTTTTGCACCATAGTAGTCAAACAAATGATACTCTCTACCTGTCAAAGACTTTATTTTTTCCATGTATTCCGCAACTACATCTGGTACATTTTCATAAAGCTTATTTGAAGCTTCTCTACTTTGAAAGTATATATCAGGGTTCTGAGCAGTTCCTCTG
>JASBVU010000042.1 GCA_029960905.1 Thermoanaerobacterium sp. | reverse complement strand
GATATTGGTTTGGAATAGAGTAAGTGCATATGAATTTGTAAGCTTATTTAAAAATTCACAATTATGAAGAAATATTCAACTATTTGAGGTGATTTTTGTGTATGATGTAGTAGCTTTAGGAGAATTGCTGATCGACTTTACGCCTGCTGGGAAATCAGAAAATGGAAATACACTGTTTGAAATGAATCCTGGTGGAGCACCTGCCAATGTTTTAACTGCAGTAACGAAATTAGGCGGCAAATGTGCTTTTATCGGAATGGTTGGCGATGACAAATTTGGACATTTTTTACGACAGGTCCTCGATAAAAATATGATTGAAACAAAAGGCTTAAAAAACACAGTTCATGCAAATACAACATTGGCATTTGTTCATTTGGATGAATTGGGTGATAGGAGTTTTACATTTTACAGAAATCCAGGTGCTGATGTGATGCTTAAAAGTGAAGATATCGATAAAACATTATTAGATGAAAGTAAAATATTTCATTTTGGCTCATTGTCGTTAACAGATGAACCCTCAAAGACTGCAACTTTAACTGCTTTAATGTATGCTAAACAAGCTGGAAAAATAATATCTTATGATCCGAATTGGAGACCGACTTTGTGGAAAGATGAAATATTAGCAAAAGAAGTGATATTTTCTCACTCAAATATGTAGACATAGCAAAGCTGTCATTGGAAGAATTGTACTTTTTGATTGGTGAATCAGATATTCAAGTGGCTAGCAGTAAGCTGTACGACATGGGAATAAAGCTTGTATTGGTGACATTAGGAAAGGATGGCTGTTATTATAAACATTCATCAGGTTCAGGACAAATACCTGCATTTCATGTAGATGTAGTTGACACTACAGGAGCAGGTGATGGATTTTTGGGAGGAATTCTTTATAACATATCAAGGATTGGATATCCAATAGAAAAAATTAACCGTAGCGATATAGAAGAAATAATCAGGTTTTCAAATGCAATTGGCGGGCTATGCACTACAAAAAAAGGAGCTATTCCTGCTATGCCTTCTATGGACGAGGTAAAAAAATTGCTATCTTAATTATACAGATGAAGATGGGAGAAAGGTAAAATATATAGTATAAGAATTTTAGTGTTAAAGCAAGTCTACAGGCGATGGTGTGGACTTGCTTTTTGATTGTTATTGCATTTTAAACTGTACTTCTATGTCCATTTATAGACAAGTTTTTTTAAAAATAATATAATATAGTAGGTTTATATAAAAACAAAATATGGTTTTATAATTAGAAGGTGGATGCGATGGCTACAATAAGAGATGTTGCAGAAAAAGCGGGTGTGACAGTTACAACGGTATCTAGAGTATTGAATAATAGAGGATATATAAGCGAAAAGACGAGAAAAAAAGTATATGAAGCAATGAAAGAGCTAAATTATCAGCCGAATGAATTAGCTCGCTCACTTTATAGAAGAAAGTCTTACTTAATAGGACTTTTGATTCCTAGCGTTTCACACCCTTTTTTTGCAGAACTTACAAACTATATTGAATATTATGCATATCAAAATAATTATAAAATATTGTTGTGTAATTCCTTGCAAGATGTAGAGAAAGAGAAAGGCTACATAGATATGCTTAAAAGGCATCAAGTTGATGGCATTATAATAGGAAGTCATACACTAAAAACTGAGCAGTACTTGAATGTAAATCTGCCTATAGTAGCTATTGATAGGTACTTCTCAGAGAAAATACCGTACGTTGCGTCAGACAACTACAATGGTGGTGTATTAGCAACAAAGCTATTGATACAAAAAGGTTGCAGAAAAATTGCACATATAAGTGGTCCATTGATATTAAATACACCTGCGAATAATCGTTATAAAGCTTTTATGGATGTCGTAAAAGAGTATAATGTCGAAAATGTCGTTGTAGAAACAAAAATAAATGTTTTTGACATCGATGAACATAGAAAATTGATTTTTAAGCTTTTTACAGATCATCCCGATATTGATGGCATATTTGCAAGTGGTGACTTTATTGCAGCTACGATTATAAATGCATCTAGAGAAATCGGTAAAGAAGTCCCAAAGGATTTGAAGGTTGTAGGATATGATGATATCAGCATTGCAAAGATGATTGTCCCACCTTTGACTACTATAAGACAGCCGATAGAAGAAATGGCGAAAAAAACTATTGAGATAATTTTGGACCAAATTGATGGTAAGGAAGTAAGTATAGAAAATATTTTGCCTATTACATTGATTGAAAGAGAATCTGCTTAAAAATAGTTAATTAATTAGGAGGCATATAAATCGTGTGGAAGCTTTATGCAATATTGTCTGCTTTATTTGCGGCACTGACATCTATCTTAGCAAAAATCGGCATAAAAGATGTAGATTCAAACCTTGCAACAGCGATACGCACAAGTGTCATCATATTTTTATCATGGGGTATTGTATTTGCTACAGGTGTGCAAAGCGGCATGAAAGTATTGACGCGGCAAAACTGGCTTTTTTTGATTCTATCAGGTCTTGCTACAGGTCTTTCATGGCTTTTTTATTATAAAGCCATTGCACTGGGAGATGTTTCAAAGGTTGCTCCTATAGATAAGTCCAGCATAGTCATAACACTTGTCTTCTCATACATAATTTTAGGTGAGCATTTTGACTTAAAGACCATAGTGGCAGGGATATTGATAACGGCAGGTACATTTGTCATGATTATGTAGCGTATATGCCTTGTAATATGCCATCTTTTACCCTTCTTAAAATTTGTCACAGAAAACGGATGACAGAAATGAAATTGTTTAAATTGAAAATGTGTAAATGCTGTCATACAATAGAATTAGAAAAAATAATAAATTTAAGGAGGGTAAAAATCATGGACAGAAACATGGCTTTGACAAATAAAGGTGGAACTGCAAAAGCCAAACTTCAAAAACTTGGTGGATTTTTAGCTGGAATGGTTCTTCCTAACATCGGTGCATTTATAGCTTGGGGTCTTATAACAGCATTTTTCATTCCAACTGGTTGGACACCAAATGCCAACTTGGGTAAATTGGTAGGTCCTATGATAACATACTTGCTGCCTATCCTTATCGGTTATACAGGCGGTAAACTCATTTACGATGTAAGAGGTGGTGTCGTAGGTGCTATTGCTACAGCAGGCATTGTAATAGGTTCATCGATACCAATGTTTTTAGGCGCAATGATAATGGGACCACTTGGAGGTTATTTGATTAAGAAATTCGATGAAGCAGTAGACGGGAAAATACCTACAGGCTTTGAAATGTTGGTAAACAATTTCTCGGCAGGTATATTAGGTGCAATATTAGCAATCATAGCGTTTCTTTTCATCGATCCGGTTGTTACAGGTGTATCAACAGGGTTAGGTGCAGCAGCACAATGGGTAACTGCAAATGGAATACTTCCTTTGATAGCAATATTCATTGAACCAGGCAAAGTATTATTCTTAAACAATGCTATAAACCACGGAATATTGTCACCACTTGGCATACAGCAGGCGAAAGAAGTTGGAAAGTCCATATTCTTCCTTTTAGAGACAGATCCAGGTCCAGGACTTGGGGTACTCATGGCATACTGGATTTTTGGCAAAGGCACAGCAAAGCAATCAGCACCAGGTGCTGTGATCATCCACTTCTTTGGCGGCATACATGAGATATACTTCCCGTATGTTTTGATGAATCCTATACTGATATTGGCTGTAATAGGTGGCGGAATAGCAGCAGATGCTACATTCGTGTTGACACACGCAGGTCTTGTTGCAACACCTTCACCAGGAAGTATCATAGCTGAAATTGCCATGACACCAAAAGGCGGACTTTTACCAGTGCTGACAGGTATAGCAGTAGGTGCTGTCGTATCATTCTTAATAGCTTCAGTGTTTGTAAGAAGAGCAAGCGAGGATACAATGAGTGAAGAAAACATGGCATTTGCGAAGTCAATGGTAAGCAATCTAAAAGCACAAAGCAAAGGACAAGCTCCTGTATCAAATATTGCACAGGCGGAACCAAAATTAATAGTATTTGCTTGTGATGCTGGCATGGGTTCATCTGCGATGGGTGAATCAATACTCAAAAAGAAGCTTAAAGATGCTGGACTTAATATCGCTGTCAAACACTCTGCAGTAAATCAGATACCAAAAGAAGCTGACATAGTATTTACACAGGAAAGCTTGGCAGAAAGAGCATCACAGGTGGCACCATCTGCACAAATAGTAAAAGTAAATAATTTCCTTGATGGCAAAGTGTACGACGAGTTTATTTCAACGCTTAAGAAGAAATAATAAAAACGGTGAATGATGATATGAAGGATTTAAGCGATCGCCAAAAGTTCATAATTAAATCTTTAATAGAGAAAGGTCCTTTAAATATAGAGGACCTTTCCAAATTAATGAATATCAGCAAGAGGACAATCGATAGGGAAGTCCATGAAGCGAATAAGATTTTGAAAAACTATCGCTGTGTTATTACCGAAAATGAGTCAAAGTATGAAATACACGGTGAAAATGAAAGCTTAGAAGAAATAAGCAAAGAAATAGGTCCCATATCGTATGGAAGCATATTAAGCCAAGAGCAGAGGCAGATATATATGACCCTCAGCATGCTTTTATCAAAAGAGCCATTGAAGTCTACCTACTTCAGCTATCTTTTTAACGTTTCAGAAGGCACAATAAGCATGTATCTTGATAAAATAGAGATATGGCTTAAGGTCAGAAACTTAGAGCTTGTAAGAAAAAGGGGTATAGGCATAAAAGTAGATGGGACAGAAATAGACAAGAGAAAAGCGGTAATAGAGCTTATGTATAGTTATTTGCCACTGGATGAAATGCTTATGTACATTTACGGCGACAAGCAGGATAAATTCATTACGGAATTTTTTAATAATATCTTTAGCAGTGAAATAATCAACAAAGCTAAAAAATTGGTGAAGCAGATAAACGAGACTGTTGTAAGGATAAATGACGACAACAATTATTTTGCTTTGTTTTTGCATTTGGCAACGGCTATATATAGATACATGCAAGATGAAAGCATAAAGTTAAACAAAGAGATTGTGGATGATATACTATCGTCAGAACAGTTTAGTTTTATCAATAAAGTGGATGAAATAATGAAAGAGCATGGCATAAATCTTACTGATGATGAGCTGGCGTATCTGGCAATACACCTAAATGGCAAAAAATACATTTACAAAAAAGAAGGTTTCATTGAACTTGGAATTACATTAGATGACCTTTCAAAGGAACTTATTGAAGAAGTTTCAAAAATATTGAAGACAGACATAAAATGCGATGATAAGCTTATATACGGCTTATCACAGCACTTAGAGACACTTATTTACAGACTTAGCATGGGTCTTCAGTCCAGAAATACCTTGATAGATCAAATAAAAGAGTATTATGGGGACTTGTTTGAAGCTGTAAATAAAGCTTGCAGGCTTATATTTTCAAAGTACAACATAACAGTGCCTGCAGAGGAAATAGGATATATAACGATGCATGTAGGTGCTGCCATTGAGAGGCAAAAGGCAGAAAAAAGATTAAAAGCTTTAGTGATATGTCCTAACGGCATAGGAACTGCAAAGATACTGTCAGAAAAGTTAAAAAGCGCTTTTCCTGAGATAGATGCCATAGAAATTGGTTCAATACGCAATAAAGACGATGTGAAAGATTATGATATCATTATTTCTACAGTCAAGTTATACGAAGATGAAGATTCTTTAGACAATATAATAACAGTATCACCTTTTTTAACACCTGATGACATAAGAAAAATAAGAGATTTAATCGACAAAATAAGCTTTAATGAAGATGATAATTACCTTTTGCCGCTTAAGTTAAATGACATGAGTAAAATAGAAAGCCAAAACAACATAACTAAGTATTTTGGCGAGACTTTAAATAATTTAAGCATAAGTAAAATAAGTGCAAATGATTTAAACGAACTTATTGAAGTTATTGTAGATGAGATATCTAAAATAGATGTCATGTCAGATAAAGACGAAGTAAAAGAGCTTATAAAAAAGCGGGAGATGATGGGAAATACTGTTATACCAGGCACAAGAATTGCTCTTTTACACACAAGAAGCGACAAGATGCATCTGCCATACATTGGCATATACAGACTAGGTAGTCCGCTTAAAATGAGAAGCATAGGATTTTCGTATGAGGAAGTTGATACGATTCTTGTCATGCTGGCAAGAAGGAAAGAGGATAACACCATACTGGAAATGCTAGGTGAGATAAGCATTGCCCTTGTAGAAAATGGGGATTTTAGAGATGCCTTAAAATATGGTAATATTGATGATGTAAAAAATATTATTATTAACATATTAAAAAAGTATTAGGAGGATTATTACAATGAACAGTGAAATCTTAAATGAAAACAACATCGTATTGAATGAAGCTTCAGAGCCTAAATTTGACGCTATTAAAAGAGCTGGAAGACTATTAGTCGATAGAGGATATGTTGAAAAAGAATATATTGATGGCATGATAGAGAGAGAAAATGACGTTACCACTTACATTGGCAATGGCATAGCAATTCCACACGGTGTATCCGAGTATGTGAAATATATAAAGAGATCTGGAATAGTTGTAATACAGTATCCAAACGGAGTGGATTTTGGCGATGGCAATATCGCATACGTGGTTATAGGCATTGCCGGCAAAGATGATGAGCATTTGGAGATACTGTCAAGCATCGCCTTAACATGCCAGTATGAAGAAAATGTAAAAAAATTAAGAGACGCAAAGTCGCCACAGGAAATAATCCAAATACTTAAAGAAGGTGGAGAATGATGAAGAAAGCTGTACACTTTGGAGCAGGCAATATAGGAAGAGGATTTATAGGAAGTTTACTTTATAAATCAGGCTATGATATATACTTTGTGGATGTATTTAAAAAATTAGTCGACAACATCAATAAATTTAAAAGCTACAATATCTTCATATTAGGAAATGACATTAAGAAAGAAGTTGTAGATGGAGTCAAAGCAATTCACATAGATGATGAAGGAAATTTATTGAAAGCCATTGAAGATGCAGATGTAATAACAACATCTGTTGGTGTCAACAATCTTTACGGTATCGGTGAAAGATTAGCGTATTATCTTGAAAGAAGATTTGAGAAGAATGATTTGCCACTTGACATAATGGCTTGCGAAAATGCCTTGTTTGCGACGAATATTTTAAGAGATAGCATTTACAAGAATTCCAGTGAAACTTTAAAAGAATATTTAGATGAAAAAGTCGGTTTTCCAAATACTGCTGTAGACAGAATAGTGCCAAATGTAGACATCGAGAAAGAGACTCCTATAGACGTGGCAGTCGAGGAATTTTTTGAGTGGGACATTGAGAAAAATGCTGTAAAAGGCGATTTTGATATAAAAGGCTGTGAGCTTGTAGATGACTTAGAACCATATATAGAGAGGAAGCTTTTCCTTCTAAACGGTTCACATGCGACAACAGCATATCTCGGCTACTTAAAAGGGTATAAGTACATTCACGAAGCGATATTGGACGAAACAATAGATAAAATAGTGAGAAATCTTCAGTTAGAGGCTTCTTTCGGGCTTAACAATAAGCACAAGATAGGCATGGATAAGCTAAAAGAATACTCAGATAAAGTCATAGAGAGATTTAAAAATCCTCATTTGAAAGATGAAGTGGTAAGAGTAGGTAGAGACCCAGTGAGGAAGCTGTCAAATGGAGATAGACTGGTATCGCCTGCAAAATTGTGTTTAGAGACCGGCATGATGCCTGAAAACATACTTTACGGCATAGCTGCAGGATTTGCATTTGACTATAAAGATGATCCAAAAGCTATGGAAATACAAGAAAGCATAAGTACGTTAGGATTGGAAGAGACAGTGAAGAAAGTGACAGGGCTTAATGAAAATATCCTTATAGATAAGATAGTAAAGAAGTACAATGAACTTAAATTTGGCAAGATAAAATAAAATGATTTAGCCATAGTCTTAAACCTGAAATATATGGTTTAAGACCATGGCTTTTATTGTATTGGAAATCTGCAACAAAATCTCAACTAAAAACATCTTTCAAATCTATAACGAGATTATATTTCCTTTTCAAATTCATTGTATCATTCGTATATTATACATGCAATATATGATATAATATATCACGTACATTTTATGCCATTCAATATGGCATGTTTTTTGCATTATTTTGTTTACGGGGGATGGTTAATCGTGGATGAAATTGTGAAAATAATAGAAAATGAAGACAAGAAAAACCCTCTGACAGATGAAAAAATTGCTTCTATGCTTAATATCAATAGAGAAGAAGTGACACAGTATAGACTTTTAAATGGCATACCTGATTCAAGAGAGAGGAGAAAGCCATACCTTTATGAAGATGCAAAAAGGATTCTAAGTGAAGATAGAGAGATCTCTGATAGGAAGTTTACGAAAAAATTAAACGATTTAGGCTATGACATATCGAGATTTGCGGCATCACAGGTAAAAAAAGAAATCTTAAGTTCAGAGCTTATAGTGGCTGATAATGTAAAAGATGATGATGATGGTAAAGATGATGAAATAAGTCGAGAAAGTGATTTTATGTCTTTTAAAGAGATAATAGGACACGATGGAAGCCTAAAGACACAGATAAGCCAAGCAAAAGCTGCGATTCTATATCCACCACATGGCCTTCACACTCTTTTATTAGGACCGTCTGGTGTTGGCAAAAGCCAACTGGCAGAAGCTATGTACGAATTTGCGTTAGAATCAGGCAGGCTAAAGGCCGGCAGTCCTTTTGTCGTTTTTAACTGTGCAGACTATGCGGATAATCCTCAGCTTTTAATGTCACAGCTTTTTGGATATGTAAAAGGAGCGTACACAGGTGCAGAGTCGTCGAAAGCTGGTCTTGTGGAAAAGGCAGACGGTGGCATACTGTTTCTTGACGAAGTCCACAGACTTCCCAGTGAGGGACAAGAGATCTTATTTTTTTTACTTGATAAAGGCAAATTCAGGAGACTTGGAGAGACTGACAGCGAAAGGGAAGCTAACATAATGCTTATAGCGGCTACAACAGAAAATCCGGAGTCATCACTTCTACTTACATTTAGGCGCAGGATTCCCATGGTCATAGAGCTACCCCCTATAAGTGAAAGGCCTCACAAAGAGAGATTTGAAATCATAAAGTTCTTTTTCAAAAAAGAGGCATTTAGGATAAACAAGCCTATAAAATTGAAGCCGGACGCCCTTAGAGCTTTAATGCTTTATGATTGCCCAGGCAATATAGGCCAAATGAGAAGCGACATACAAGTAGCATGTGCAAGAGGGTTTTTAAAAACTTTAGACAGTAGAGATGGCGAAATAACGATAAATCTTGCCGATTTGCCAAACCATGTAAGGATGGGGCTTTTGAAAGTTAGCAAAAGAGAACCTTATATAGAAGAATATTCGGATAAGGATGTTATCGTATATCCAAACAATGTGAGCAAATTGCTGCCTAAAGAGGATAGGTATATTTTGCCGGATGAAATATATCAGTTTATAGAGGATAGATTTACTGAACTAAAAAATGATGGATTAAAAACTGATGAAATCTACAAAATCGTTGGAAGTCAAGTAGAATCCGAACTTAAAAAGTTCGCCAATGATATACGCACAAAAAATTTTGTTTCCAAAAGGGAATTAAAAGAAATTGTGGGAGAAAAGATATTGTATGCTGTCGAAGAGGCTATAGAAATAGCAAAAGAAAATTACAAAAATATAAAAGACAACCTTTTTTACGCACTGGCTATTCATCTAAGCGCGGCTTATGAAAGGGTAAAAAGCGGAAAATCCATATTTAATCCGCAGCTTAATAGCGTAAAAAGTGAGTACATGAGAGAATACGTTGTAGCTAAAAAGATGGTGGATAGAATCAATAAAATGCTGGACATTGAGCTTACGGATGATGAGGTTGGTTTTGTAGCCATGTATTTGAGAACATTTTCAGCCAGTGAAAGTGAAAATAA
>JASBVU010000041.1 GCA_029960905.1 Thermoanaerobacterium sp. | reverse complement strand
ATATACCTGTTATGCCTTTTCCTGAATGCGGTGCATTCAGTCAAGGATACATTGGGTATCACCTACAACAGGCGATTAGAGATGAGATGATAAAAAGAGGCATCAATAAAGATGTTGCATCTGTGGTTACGCAGGTAGTAGTTGATAAGGATGATCCGGGTTTTAAAAATCCTACAAAACCTGTAGGTTCATTCTTTACTGAAGAACAAGCTAAAAAGTTGATGGAAGAAAAAGGATATGTAATGAAAGAAGATGCTGGCAGAGGTTATAGAAGAGTTGTTGCATCACCAATGCCTAAAAAAATCGTGGAAGAGGAACTGATAAAAACGATTGTTAATGCAGGTCATGTGGTTATTGCGGTAGGCGGTGGTGGCGTGCCAGTAATTGAAAATGAAGATGGAAGCTTAAAAGGTGTTGCAGCAGTTATAGATAAGGATCTGGCTTCTGAAAAGTTGGCTGAAATTTTAAATGCTGATATTCTCATGATACTTACGGCGGTGGAACAAGTAGCAATAAACTTCAATAAACCAGATCAGAAAAACTTATCAATGCTGACGATTGAAGAAGCTAAGAAGTATATAGAGGAAGGACATTTTGCAGAGGGCTCAATGCTACCTAAAGTCAAAGCAGCAATAATGTTTGCAGAGTCTAATCCAAGGCGCAAGTCAATAATAGCATCATTAAGCAAAGCAAGGTTGGCAGTGATGGGTAGAAGTGGAACTTCTATAATCTTAAGTCCTGTTGTCGAAAGAAAACTTGCCGATTTAAAAGCTTAAAATATTGTAAAGTGCTATGGATACTTACGAAGGTGGTTTTTATAATGATGGCTTATAATCAAAAGGACTTACGACAGTCAAAGATAATTGAGATAATAAAGACAAAAGAGATAATGAACCAAAGGCAGCTTATTGAAGAGCTTAAGCTAAATAAAATTATAGCAACACAATCGACGATCTCTCAGGATATTAAAGAACTAAAGTTAATAAAAGTACCAAGCACAGATAGGAAATCATATAAATATGCTTTTAATGAAGATTTTGATATTCCAAAGAACAATTTTTTAAAATCAATAGTCGACATTAAATGCAATGGAAATATTATTGTCATAAAGACACTGCCGGGAACGGCATCTGCTGTAGCTGAAGCCATTGATCTATTAAAATGCGATGACATCGTTGGCTCTGTAGCTGGGGATAATACAATTTTTATATTGGTAAGAAAAGCAAGCATTAAAGTGGCTAAAGAAATTTTCAAAAATGAAGGTATGCTGTGTTATTATTAAAGGCGGATTTATCCGCCTTAATATTTTATCCTATTGCAAAACTTTAGCTTGAATCCATATTTCTAAAGGGTTAGAATATAATTAATAAATAATACATAATTAATTATATGTAGATTATTTGAAAGGAATGAATTCTTCTATGGAGAAGCTAAAAGTAGCTTTATTATTTGGGGGGCAGTCTGGAGAGCATGAAGTTTCGAGGGCTTCGGCCACTTCTATAATTAACAATATAGATAAAGAAAAATACGAAGTTTATATGGTAGGCATAACAAAAAGCGGTCAATGGTATTTATACAGCGGAGATGTTGACAAGATTGCGACGGGTGAATGGGAAAAAGAAGCTGTGCCTGCTTTGATAGGACCTTCAACTAAGTACAAAGGAATAATTGCATTTAAAGAAAACAGTTATGAATTTTATCCAATTGATGTAGTTTTTCCAGTTTTGCATGGCCCCAATGGAGAAGATGGAACAGTACAGGGCCTTTTGGAGCTTTTAGAGATGCCGTATGTTGGGCCTAATGTGCTTTCATCATCATTGTGCATGGATAAAGTCTTTTCAAAAAGGATATTCTTGGAATCCGGCATACCTACGCCGAAATTTACGGTAGTATACAGAAAGGATTTAAATGATTCAGGTAATCACGAAAAGATAAGAAGTGAAATATCAGAAAAGATTGGATATCCTTGCTTTGTAAAACCTGCAAATATGGGTTCAAGTGTAGGGATAACAAAAGTTCACAATGAGGGTGAGCTATTTGATGCCTTGAAAATTGCAGCAAAGTATGATAGAAAGATTATTGTAGAAGAAGGTATTGATGCAAGAGAAATTGAGTGTTCCGTTTTAGGCAATGACAATCCAGAAGCATCTGTTGCTGGTGAGATTGTTCCTGCACATGAATTTTACGATTATGATGCAAAATATTTTGATGAAGCATCAAAACTTTTCATTCCAGCGCCTATACCTGATGCTAAAATGGAGGAGATAAGAGAGTTAGCCATAAAAGCGTATATTGCATTGGACGCAAGAGGTATGGCCAGAGTAGACTTTTTGATGGACAAAAATACAGGGAAAGTTTACTTAAATGAACTAAATACAATTCCAGGATTTACGCAAATCAGCATGTATCCTAAGCTTTGGGAAGCATCGGGGAAATCATACAGCAAACTGATTGATGAACTGATACAGTTGGCTTTATCTGCCCACAATGAGAAATGTACAAACTGGTAAAGGGGAGTTTGGCTTGAAAAAAGCTTTGATTACGGTTAAAGGCACACAGAAGAATGCGCAAAATGAGACAGATACGATAGAACTTATAACAGAGGGTGAATTTTTGAAAAAAGGTGAATACTACTATATAAAGTACGATGAATCGGAGCTTTCCGGCTTAGACAAGACGACGACTACATTGAAAGTTGGCGAAGATTCAGTAATCTTAATGAGATTTGGAGACAATCAATCAAAGATGATATTTGAAAAGAACACAAGGCATGAATCAAACTATGTGACTCCTTACGGCAATATAATGCTTGGTGTAAGATCTGATGAAATCAAAGTAAGTTTGACAGAAAATGGTGGAGAGTTAAAACTCAAATATGCAATTGATTTAGATGAAAGAGTATTAAGCGATAATGAACTACATTTAACGGTGCGGGAGGTTAATTGATTTGGATAATATTGTACAAAAGGTAAAAAATGAGATAACTGAAATGGTGATAAACTCTATAGAGGAAGCAAAAAAGAATGGTCTTTTAAATATTGAAGAAATTCCATCTGTAGAAATAGAAGAGCCTAAAGAAAAACAATTTGGAGATTTGGCTATAAACACAGCCATGATAATGGCTAAATCTGCAAAGATGCCGCCAAGAAAGATTGCTGAGATAATTAAAGATGGACTTAAGCTTGAAGGGACAATGATTGAAAAAGTAGAAATAGCCGGTCCAGGGTTTATGAATTTTTACTTGAATGATGATTATAACGTTGAAGCATTGATGCTTATAAAAGAGAAAGGCCCAGATTACGGTAGAGTGAATATTGGAAATGGTAAAAGAGTGCAAGTAGAATTTGTATCAGCAAATCCAACTGGACCTATGCACATGGGGAATGCCAGAGGGGGTGCATTAGGCGATGCCTTGTCGTCTATATTGGACTATGCAGGATACGACGTTACGAGAGAGTTTTACATAAACGATGCTGGCAATCAGATAGAAAAATTTGGCTTGTCATTGGAAGCGCGCTATTTGCAATTATTGGGTGTAGACGCAGAAGTACCTGAGGGCGGTTATCACGGTGATGATATAATTGAAAGGGCAAAAGAATTTTTAGAATTATACGGTGATAAGTACAAGGATGCAGATCCTGAAGAAAGGAGAAAGGCATTAATACAGTATGGCCTTAAAAAGAACATAGATAAACTTAAAGAGGACCTTGAAGCATACGGAATAAAATATGACGTATGGTTTTCTGAAAACACACTGCATGAAAGCGGTGAGGTAGAATCAGTCATAAACGAACTTAAGGGAAAAGGTTATACGTATGAAAAAGACGGTGCTCTTTGGTTTAAAGAGACGCTTTTTGGCGCTGAAAAAGACGACGTATTAGTAAGGGCTAATGGTTTTCCTACATATTTAGCATCTGATATAGCGTACCACAAGAATAAATTTGTAACACGAGGTTTTGATTGGGTCATTGATATATGGGGTGCCGATCATCATGGACATGTAGCACCGATGAAAGGTGCTATGAAAGCACTGGGTATTGACCCTGATAAGCTTGATGTGCTTTTGATGCAGCTTGTAAGGCTTATGAAGGGTAAAGAAGTAGTGAGGATGTCCAAAAGGACAGGCAAAATGGTGACGCTAAGAGATTTGATAGATGAAGTTGGAAAAGATGCTGCAAGATTTTTCTTTAATATGCGTTCAGCAGACAGCGCTGTTGACTTTGATATGGACTTAGCTAAAGAGCAGTCAAATGAAAATCCAGTTTTTTACGTTCAATACGCCCATGCCAGAATATGTTCTATATTAAGGCAATTAAAAGAAGATGGCATTGATACAGATAATTTAAAAGAAGTTAACTTAAAATTGTTGAGTGAAGATACAGAGATTAGTTTGATTAAAAAACTGGCATATCTGCCTGAAGAAATTACAATAGCAGCAAATACTATGGCTCCTCACAGGATCACACGGTATATACTTGATGTGGCATCACTGTTTCATACTTTTTACAATAGCTGCAGGGTGAGGGGCGTTGACGAAGAATTGATGAAAGCAAGGATAGTTCTAATTGATGCTACAAGAATTGTAATAAAGAACGTACTTGATATGCTGAAGATAACAGCACCAGAGAAAATGTAAAGGCGGATAAACCGCCTATTATTTTTATGGAGGAATTTTTATGAGAGGTGTAGAATTTATTTTAGAGCTTTTGTACATTATCCTTATTGGTGGTGGATTGCTGTTAGGATTTCAAGTGAACCATCTGTTTTTTATAATGCCTTTTGCAGGTATTGCTATCATGGTAACTGTAAGCAAAGTACAGCAAAATAAAATTAGGAAAAAGATAAAAGAGGAATTAGAAAGAAACTGGGGCAACGAAAGAGAAGAAAGACGAAACTTTGAATCAATACGAAGGCTTTGGGATGAAATAAAAAAGGATGAAACTCACAAAATGGATGTAGATGATATTACTTGGAATGATCTTGATATGGACTTTGTCTTTGGAAAACTTGATCATACCATGTCAATTACAGGTCAGCAATGTTTATATTCGCTTTTGAGGCATCTTTTGTTTGATGAGGGAGAATTAAAAAAGCGTCATACTGTGATTGAAGGGTTTATGGAAAATAAAGATTATGCAATATCTATACAGAGTCATTTGCATAGAATTGGTAAAAAATATGATGTGGATATTGTAAACTACCTGATGCAAGGAATAAAGATAAATCAGAATCCGATTTCCACATATTATATTTTACAAATATTATCTATATTAGTTGTTTTGTCTCCAATCATCATTGCTTTTACACATGCGTTTGGAATACTTTTGATAATTGGCCTTATTATGATAAATGGAATGATTTATACAAACACCAAAAACAAACTGTTAGAAGGCATAATTGTTTTTGAGTACATGTCAAAAATATTGAAATGTGCAAATGATATAATAAACATTAGAATCACAAAAGAAGTTTATGACCTATCAAAATTAAAATCTGCTTTCAGTAAAGTTAAAAGAATTTACAATAATATCAGATGGATTGAAAATTTTGAGAGAGCTTCATCAGGAGGTGATCCTACAGGGATTTTTACGTTTATAAATATTTTGTTTCTTGTGGAAGTAAAAAGTTTTTATAGATCCATCAATTTGATTAACAAATATAAAGATGAATTGCTTACCGTATATATTGAACTTGGAAACTTAGATGCGCATATTGCATTGGCTTCATACAAAAGCAGCTTGAAGTATTACACAAACCCTGTATTAGACAAGGATTTGCCATATCATTTTAAAGCAATTGATATATACCATCCATTGTTAAAAGATCCTATATCAAATTCACTGGAGATTTCAGGCAGAGGTGTGTTGCTGACAGGTTCAAATGCATCAGGCAAATCTACTTTTTTAAAAACGATAGGCATAAATGCTATATTTGCACAAACTTTTTATACAGTTCTATCGAAAGAATATTTATCTAGCTTTTACTATATCATGACATCTATCGGGACATTGGACAATATAATTGGTGGTGACAGCTATTTCATGGTTGAAGCGAAATCCTTAAAAAGGATTATTGATGCGACAGGCGGAAAAGTAACCGTGTTGTGCATACTTGATGAAATTTTTAGAGGGACTAATACGGTGGAAAGAGTAAGTGCAGCTTGTGAAGTTCTTAAGTATTTAGCAAACAAGAATTGCTTTGTCGTTGCTGCAACCCACGATATGGAGCTAACGAATCTGGTAAAAGACATATACGATAATTATCATTTTGAAGAAGAAGTAGATGATAATGATGTGCGATTTAATTATCTTTTGCAAAAAGGGCCTTCAAGAAGCAGAAATGCAATAAAGATATTGAGATTATTAGGCTATCCTGAAGAAATTTATGATAAAGCCATGAATCGTGCCAATGATGTTAATACATTATAAGATAATGTGTTATAATATGGAATAGGAGGTGTTAATATGAAAATACGGTATTTTGGACATTCCTGCTTCAAGATAACATTAGAAAATGGTATAAGCATAGTGACAGATCCTTTTGACCAGACTGTAGGATATCCGCTGCCTGAGACAGAAGCCGATATCGTAACATCGTCTCATTCACATTTTGATCACAATTACTTTAAAGCTGTAAAGGGGAATTTTAAGATTGTAAATACTCCTGGTGAGCATGATGTAAATGGCGTCCACATAAAAGGAGTAAGTGTGTTTCACGATGATGAGCATGGTGCTAAAAGAGGGAAGAACATAATATTTGTAATCGAAGCTGATGGCGTAAAAGTATGCCATGCAGGAGATCTCGGACACATACTTACAGATGATATGGTAAAAGAAATAGGCGATGTTGATGTATTGATGGTGCCGATTGGAGGATATTACACAATTGACGACAGGCAGGCAGCAAAAGTAGTTGAACAGCTTAAACCAAAATTAACCATTGCAATGCACTTTAGGACAAGCAACGTTAATTTGCCGATTGAGACGGAGGATAATTTCTTGAAGATGACAGGCGGACGCAAAATACAGTCTAATGAAATTGAAATTGACAGAAATTATTTAGAAGGCAGAAAAGATGTAATCGCATTGAATTATAAAAATTCCTAAAATTTCCCACATATTTTTAAGTATATTATATTATAATCAGGACAATATAATATCGTAAGGTTCGCAATGGTTGAGCCAAGATCATCTAAGGACGAAAGTTCTTAGATGATCGGCCAAAGATTGATATTGGATCTAATGGTCCAATATCAGTCGGAGGGCAGATTATAATATGTCTTGTAAGGCTTTATATTAGTCGCATGGATTAATATAAGGTTAAAAGAGATGTATTATAGTCGAGCTAAGATCATTATAAGTTCCGCAGGCCAAATGTATAGCTTAGCGTTGTACTTAGGCTGGAGGTCTAATATAGTCGAGAGATTATATTAGGTTTCTAAGGTATTTATAATGGTCGAGCAAAGGTCTATATAGGTTTTGAGATGCTTGTATTAAGTCATAAGATTTGATTTAATACAGGTGTGCAAAGATTTATATGGGCTGAAGCGAAGATCATTGTGAGCCTTTTTATATAATATAATCATAGAGACGGTTAATAGCCGTCTCTTGTTTTTGTCTAAATATGACTAAAGTCATATAAAATAATGACTTTATGTACTTCATAAGAATTAGACTTTATTATATCATGGTAGTATAAGATAAAGTTAAAGGAGAATGACTATGAAAGCTGTGAGGTTTGAGAGACTAACCAAAAGATTTGGAGATTTAGTGGCACTTGACAATGTGAATCTTGAAATTGAAGAAGGAGAGATTTACGGTTTTTTGGGACCAAATGGTGCTGGTAAAAGTACAGCAATTAATATAATCTGTGGACTTTTAAAGATAGATAAGGGAAATGTGTATGTGTTTGGGAAAGAAATAAGGCGTGACCCCGATTTTACAAAGAGAAATATAGGAATTGTTCCACAGGATATTGCGATATATGGAGACTTATCAGCATATGAAAATGTAAGCTTTTTTGCAAGTCTGTATGGCTTAAGAGGTAAAGAATTAAAAGAAAGCGTAGAGATGGCTTTAAAATTTGTCGGCCTTGAGGATAAAGCAAGAGAAATGCCAAAAAATTTTTCCGGCGGCATGAAGAGAAGACTTAATATCGCATGTGCTATCGCACATAGACCGAAGCTTGTCATTATGGATGAACCGACAGTTGGCATTGACCCGCAGTCCAGAAACCACATACTTGAATCTGTTAAAGAATTAAATAGGATGGGAAGTACGATCATATATACAAGCCATTACATGGAAGAAGTCGAAGCGATTTGTACAAAGATATCCATAATAGACCATGGAAAGATAATAGCAGAAGGAACAAAAGAAGAGCTTGAGTCGATAATTACGGATGTTAATACAGTTATGATAACAGTAGGCTCAGTTACAGGAATAAATGAAGGAAAATTAAAAGAAATAAATGGCGTCAGAAATATAGAGATTAGCGACAATGTTGTTAAAATTATAAGCTCAAAAGATGTGAATAATCTTGATAAGATAATATTGTATTTCACATCAAACAGTATTCCGATTAAAAATGTTGAGAGCCAGACACCGGACTTAGAGACCGTATTTCTTACGCTTACTGGCAGAAAGCTAAGAGATTAGAGGTGGGTACGATGAGAATTTTTAAGATTATGACAAAAGAAATAAAAGAAAATTTAACTGACAAAAAAGTAATGGCTATGATGGTTTTATTTCCGATACTGCTTATGATTATTCTGGGTTTTGCTTTTTCAAATACATTTAATAACAATTTTAAATTAAAAGATGTCAAAGTGATTTATACTGACAATGGCAGCAAAGAAATCTCTGCTGGCTTTAAAAATTTTATAGAAAAAGGCAAAGAGATAGGGATAGAGTTTAAAGAAATCAAAAATATAGACCAGGGCATAAGTGATATAAAAAACGCAAAATACTCTGATTATATTGTTTTAAAAAACGATAACATTACTACATATAAAAATGATAGAAATGGTATCGATTCAAATATAGTTGAAAGTATGCTTTCAACCTTTGTTGACAGAGATAAAGCAATATCTGCAATAGCTAAGGCAAATCCTTTTGCTTTAAAAAATATAACGGCTGATAGCAATTATAATTTTGTCGATGTGGTATCACTTGATAGAAATAGACAACCGACGTCAAAAGACTATTATTCTGTAACAATGCTTACCTTAATAATATTGTACGGTTCAATAAGTGGCGTGTATGCAATAGACAGTGAGAGGACGAAAAAAACTGGAAACAGGATTTTGACGAGTCCCACAAAAAAATACGAGATATTAACTGGAAAACTTCTCGGTACTGCTTTTTCGTTATTGATTCAGTCAGCAATAGTTTTTGTGTTCAGCAAGTACGTTCTTGGGGCTTACTGGGGTTCAAATATTGGTATTATCTTTCTATTGATATTAAGTGAAATATTGTTTTCGATAAGCATAGGCGTTGGACTGGGATTTATTATAAAAAAGGGTAATACGGCTAGCGGAATTATATCAGCAATTATTCCATTTATAGCATTTTTGGGAGGATCATATTTTCCAATAGATAGTATTAGCAGCAAAGTTTTAATGCAGATAGCAAACATATCACCTGTTAAATGGACGAATAGCGCAATATTTCAAATCATATTCAGCAACGATTATTCATTTGTATCAACCGCATTGCTGATTAACCTCATATGTGCCGCATTATTTGTAGGATTATCGGCTTACTTATTTAGTAAGGAGGCATTTTAACCATGAGAAATATATTATTATTGACAAGGAATACATTGAAATTGATGTTAAGAAAGAAAAGCAATATATTTTTAATGCTTTTGTCTATATTAATTCCTCTTATATTTCTGGCATTTAGCTTTGCGGATAATTCCTCGCAATTAAGGATGGGAATTATTAATAAAGATAGCAGTGTAATATCATCGG
>JASBVU010000040.1 GCA_029960905.1 Thermoanaerobacterium sp. | reverse complement strand
CCATGTTGTGCAAAAGCATCTAATCTAATGGTTCCTTTAGTACCTATTATCTCCATAGTTACATCACCCCATGTCGGGAAAGAAACAGGTCTTGACCATGATGTATCAAGTGTTGCATATGTTCCATTTTCAAACTCCATAGATAATAATCCGCCGTCTTCAACGGGAATGTCATTAAACATTGTACCCATTTTGGCATAAACTTCTTTAATATCTGAATGCAAAATCCAGTGCATTAGATCCACTACATGTACTGTATGGTCAATAACGCAGCCACCACCAGATAGGCTTTTGTCAATAAACCAACTTCCAGGCATCTTTCCGCGATTTGTACCATTTATTGCTATGATATCACCTATCTTACCACTATCAATGATTTCTTTAGTGCGCTTTACTGATGGCTCATACCTTACCGGAAATGACACCATGAGCTTTACTCCATTTTTATTACATTCTTCTATCATTTTCTCTGCATCTTCTATAGTTGTTGCTATTGGCTTTTCGACAATAACATGCTTTTTGGCATTAGCAGCATCGACAGCCATATCTTTGTGTTTTACATTTGCTGAACATATAATTACCGCATCTATATCTTCCTTTAAAAGATCTTGATAATCCTTATAATATCTAATTTGGGAATTTTGTGCAAAGTTTTTACCCATAAGCTCATTGCTTTCTGCTATACCGACTATTTCGACTCCATCTATATGTTTTAAAGCAGATACATAACTTAAAGCATGAATATGTTCACAGCTTAATATGCCTATTCTCATTTTAGAACCTCCTCAATTTTAACCGGTCTATCAATTTCTATTGATTTTAGTGCAGCAAGTGCAATAGACAATGATTCAAGTGCCTCTGTTCCAGATATAGGAGGCTCCTTTTTATTTTCTACTGCATTCAAAAATTCTCGAATCTCCTTCGTATATGGATTTGAATCTGGGTCAAGAGGACTTTCAGGTATTGCCACACTCTCATTATTGCCCTTTTCTACGGTTGTTCTAATATTGAGTGGTAAAGATCTTGAACTGTCATAATCAATAAGGCCTTCTGTTCCAGCTATTTCAAGTTTTGTTATAAATGGTGTATCCTCAGTTCCCGACCAGTCAGCAACAAGATGTGCTAGAACACCACTGTAAAATTCCAAAATTATAAGATCATATTCAGGATCCTCATGATTTTTTCTCTTAAAAACATTACCTTTTGCATATACTTCTTTAACTGGCCCAAAACACATTTTTAAAAAATCAATATCATGTATCACCATATCTTGTATTGCACCACCACTTTTTTCGGTAATGCCATACCATTCTCTTATAATAGCCGGATTAGGTCCACCCCTATATGTTCTTACCAGCTTAGGAAGACCGATAAGTCCTTTTTTTATTGTATTATATGCATTTTCGTATTCCGGGAAATACCTCAATACATGCGCAACCATGAATTTGACCCCAGCCCTGTTAGTAGCTTCTATCATTTTCTTACCTTCTTCAATATTTAAAGCCTTTGGTTTTTCACACAATATATGTTTTTTAGCTGATGCCGCCTTTAGTGTATATTCACAATGTAAATATGTCGGTACGCAAATATCTACAACGTCAATATCCTGTCTCTCTATGATTTTATCACCGTGGTCGAGATATTCAGCATTAAACATTAAAGCAAGTTCTTTAGCTCTTTCCGGTATTATATCGGCAATTGCCACTACTTTTGCTTCAGGTATACTTTTATAGCAGTGTGCATGCATTGTTCCGATACCACCAGCTCCGATAATACCAATTCTTATCATAAAAATCCTCCTCTATGTAGTTTTTATATTTATAGCTTCATTTTTCTCAATAGATTCCTGTTTCATGTGCTGCAAGTGTTGCATTGTTCATTTTAATTTTATTTCTCTGCCGGTCTTTGCCGATTCATATGATGCTAAAATTATATCAACGGCTTTTGTAGCTTCCTCACCAGTAACCATAGGTTTTCTATAATATTTTATAGCATCAACCATATCCTCGATAACTGCTAAGTGATCAAACGAGGAAATTTCAGGGCCTTTAGAACCACTTAAAGCTTCATCATTTATATCATATATACCTTTACCATCAATAGTTTCCCACTTTTTTACACAACTGTCGCCAAAGATTATAGTACCTTTATCGCCATATATTTCAAAAACGGTATCCTCACCATCTTTAATCGATATTGCTCTTTTTATGACACCAAAAGAACCATTTTTATACTTAAGTGCTATTACTGCTGTATCCTCAACTTCTATATTTCTAACCAGATGATCAGAATATGAAAACAGGCCGTCAACGCCACCATTCATCCATTGGATAAGGTCAATGCCGTGTATACCTTGATTCATAAGTGCACCACCGCCATCTAATTCCCATAAAACTTTTAGTTTTTAATTTCCCTTACATAATCCAATGATGAGTTTGAAGATATATGAGGATCTTGTCCCCATAATTCAATTCCTTCAAAACCCATATCATGTGCTATTTCTAATGTTTCTTTAAGACTTCTATCTTTAAAAATAATTGTAAATAAACTGATCTTCAATGATAAACTACCCCCTTATTTTTATAATAGCTATATTTTTTAATACAATTTATCAAGAACAGCTTTAGCTGTTTTATTAATATTTTGGATAGCCTTATCTTTTAATCTAATTGCAACAGCTGTATATAATATATCAAGCAAATGAAGCTGAGCAATTTTTGAAGTCAGTGCTCCACTTCTAAGAGGTGTTTCTCTTGCAGATGTCAACAGCACAATATCTGCATTAGAAGTAATTGGCGATCGCGCATAATTTGTTATACATATTATCTTTGCACCGGCTTCTTTTGCAAGTCTACAAGTTTCCACAGTATCTTTTGTGCTACCAGAAAACGAGATTCCTATTGCAACATCACCGTCATGAAGTCCTACAGCTGATATAGCTTGTATATGAGGGTCAAGATTAGCATTTACATTTAATCCAAGTCTCATAAATTTATATTTTGCATCCAATGCCGTATAACCTGACGCACCGACCCCAAATATCTCGATTTTATTGGCTTTCAAGATCGCATCAACTGCTCTTTCAAGCTCATTCAATGAGAGTATTTTGGTTGTATTACTGAGCACTAAGGTATTTTCCGTAGTAATTTTTTGTACAAGGGTTTCTAACGAGTCTTGGAAATTAATACCTTCATGTATACTTGTTTCCGGTCCTACCATATCTTTCGCTATATTAAGTTTAAACTCCTGAAATCCTGACATACCAATATGCCTACAAAATCTCACAATTGTTGTTTCACCGACATCTGCTTTTTCAGCTAATTCTGTAATAGATAGATATATAACATCGCCTACATTGTTTAAAACATAATCTGCAACTTTTTTTTCGGTTTTTGTCAATGAATTGTAAACACTTCTAATTTTTAATATAATGCTATTTTGCTCTAACATAAACTTACTCCTTTGCATCTTATTAAATCAATTATTCCATCTTATATATAATTCTACACAAATTCAAAAAAACCTTCTTTTTTTACCTAAAAAATTAAAAAAATTTTTCAACTCGATTATAATATCATTTTCTAAGTATTTGGTGCTTTAAATCGGAATTATTTTCAAAAAAATGCTTATGGCAACTAAGTAAATTTCTGGAAGAAGGTGATGATGATATTATTGCTGCAATTGTAGAAATAGTTAACGGACGAAAATGTTTATTAATATTCACTCATTAAGTCAGCATCTTTCTATAAAACATTGGAGAATAGCCCTTAATTTTTTTAAAAATCTTTGAAAATGCCAATGGGTCTTCATATCCAACAGACCTTGATACATCGCTTATTGATAATGCCGGATTTTTCATTAATTCGCAAGCCTTATTTAGTCTATAGTTAATGAGAAATTCCTGTGGTGATGTATTTAAAGAATTTTTAAAAATAGTACTAAAATAACTTCTATCGAGTGAAACATATTTTGCTATATCACTAATGGTTATCTTACGAGAATAATTCATTTCTATATACTTTATTGCCTTATTTATATATAAATCTCTTTGATTTTTATTAGCTGTAATATCATAATTTGCATTCTCAATAAGTTCTGATAAAAACAAATATAAGTTTCCTAAAAGACGTATTTCATTCCCTCTTTTCAATTTTGTTGCAATCATCATCTGTCTAAAGCATTCCCTTACAAAATTACTTTTATCATATGTGAATATAGGATTATCTCTGCTCAATCCTGCGTACTTCAACAACTTTTCTGCCTTTATACCTTGAAAACCAACCCATGAATATGTCCATGGATCTACACTATCTGCTTCATAATATGTTATGATATCTGGACATATTAAAAATCCTTGATTTTTTTCAAGATTGTAAATTTTACCGTCAATATGGAATTTTCCTTTGCCGCTATGTATAAAATGTATCAAATAATGATCTCTGATCGCAGGCCCATAATAATGGCCCGGCACACATTGTTCCATACCGCAGTGATACACGCATAAGTCTATACCGTCTTTACTTCCCATATAAAGATCCATCATTATTTCACCACCCATACAACATTATACCATATTAAAACAACATAAGTTTATTTGAATTAATTAGATTATCTTATATAATTTCATTAAAATACTAAACTACAATTAATTTTTACTTAATTAAAAGTATTCACTAATTACCATTTCCAAAAAATATATTATGATGGAGGTAATAAAATGCCAAAAATCACTTTTATGGGGGCTGGAAGCACAGTTTTCGCCAAAAATGTCCTAGGAGATATTATCTTAAATCCTACTTTAAGAGGTGCAGAAATTGCTTTATACGATATTGACCCAGTTAGGCTTAAAGACTCCGAAATGATGCTAAATAATCTTAACAAAAAATGTAATGGCAAAGCTAAAATCAATACATACCTTGGTGTTGAAAATAGAAAAGCTGCTCTTGAAGGAGCTCAATTTGTTGTTAATGCAATACAAGTTGGTGGTTATAAACCATGTACTGTGACAGACTTTGAGATACCAAAAAAATACGGCTTAAAACAAACAATAGGTGATACGCTCGGTATTGGAGGTATCTTCAGAGCTTTAAGAACAATACCAGTCCTAAAAGATTTCGCAGATGATATAAACAAAGTATGTCCTGATGCTTTATTCCTTAATTACTCCAATCCAATGGCAATACTTACTGGCGCATTAATAAAAATGGGCATAAAAACTATTGGCTTATGCCATAGTGTTCAAAGCTGTGTGCCGGGGTTATTAAGGCCATTAGAAATCAGTGAAGAAAATGTCAAATGGAAGATTGCTGGAATCAATCATCAGGCATGGCTACTTGAGATAACACGTGATGGTAAAGACCTCTATCCTGAAATAAAAGAAAAAGCTTTAAAACGACCTACACCACATAATGATATGGTACGTTATGAAATAATGAAACAGTTTGGTTACTATGTGACAGAATCAAGTGAACATTCATCAGAATATGTTCCATGGTTTATAAAAAATACACATCCTGAGTTAATTGAAAGGTACAACATTCCAATTGATGAGTATCTGCGAAGATGTGTTAATCAAATCAAGGGCTGGGAAACCATGCGAGATAGCCTTGTCAATAATGAGGATATAGAGCATAAGTTATCACATGAATATGCTTCATACATTATAGAAGCGGTAGAAACAGATAAGCCATACAGAGTCCATGGTAATGTATTAAACACTGGTCTAATAACAAACCTACCTGATGATGCAATTGTTGAAGTACCTTGTCTTATAGATAGGAACGGAGTAAATCCTTGCTATGTAGGATCACTTCCTCAACAACTTGCAGCAATAAATCGCACAAATATAAATGTACAGCTTCTAACACTTGAAGCAGCGTTTACTAACAAAAAGGATTATATATATATGGCAGCCATGATGGATCCACACACAGCATCTGAATTGACAATAGATGAGATAAGGTCAATGTGCGATGAACTAATCGAAGCACACGGAGATTGGCTTCCAAAGTTTATATAAATCAAAGTGCCATATGCATATTTGCGTATGGCACATAAAATTTTCATCCCATTCAAATTAAATATTCATTTAACTTAGAGTATCTTAGTTTCACCATAAAAGTTTTGATTTCATATGGATTTATTTCAAAATAAATTTGAGCGTTATTAAAATTAATTGGTTTTTTTATTTCTTCCATAAGATCGCATTCATAAGCCTCTTTTATTTCGGTGAAAAAGCTTAAAATTACATTGCTTCTTCTGTTGCCGTATTCATAAAGCCTTATCACAATATAATCATTATTTTCAGCTTTTTTTATTGTTTCAATTATAACATTTTTGGCGTCTACCTCTATAAATGGCATCCTATCATCCAATATTCCCTTGTTTAAATCGGATAATACGTACTGTAATGGATAATTAACGCAGTACGCTTCTCTTGTCGTATCGCCAGCATACCAATTTTCTGCATGTGGATACAAGCTGTATAAAAATTTGTGTAATCGCTTATCTGCTGCAGGATCTGGAGAAATCGCTGATTTTATAAGCGTAAGTCTCATTACGTTGTCTTTTATATCATGTCCATATTTGCAATCATTTAATATGCTTACACCATAATCCCCCTGCGATAAGTCTACCCATTTGTGCCCAACAGTTTCAAATCTTGCATAATCCCAACTTGTATTCCAGTGTGTTGGCCTCTCAACATTTCCAAATTGTATTTCATATGTAGCCTTTGTAGCTCGAATATCTACGGGAAACGCAACCTTCAAAAGCGTCTGTTCTTCATGCCAATCTATTGTTGTATCGAAATCTATTCGCGGTATTTTATCATATATAATAATCTTTTGGTCTATATAAGAATTCATATATTTCCACTTAAGGTGCAATGTTCCTCTCTCAGGCCCTTCTTCTTCCACAAAAACATCAATAAGTTCATTTACATTATACATTTTATCTTTATAAAATATATCAATATCCCATGCATCATAATTTAAGGGTTTATCTTCAAAAGCCTGAAAAACATTACCAGTTCCGTTTAATACATTCCTTTTGTTAATTTTGTCATAAATAAATTCTATTTGGCCTGTATCATTTAATTTTATTTTAAAGAATCTATTTTCCATCAAATATTTAGATACATTTATTCTGCTTTTGAAAAATCCATTATTTTTTTCGTTATCTTTTCTTATATATAGCGTCTTATATCCACATGAAGGAACATTCTTAGCATAAACCAAAAGATATTTTTCATTATTTTCATAAATAACCTGCGCTTCTAATTTTTCATTTCCATCATAAATAGCAACATCATCATAATCTTTTAATTTTATTATTACATAATCGGACCTCTCCCATGAAAGCGAATTAAAAACTATCACAGCCTTACCACTAATGTTAATATTCGATACAATTTCATCTAAGGCATTATTTTTGCATTTATTCCCAATATTTAAAATATCATGATATATCTTTTCACTATCTTCATATACTTCGTGTATTGATGAGCCAGGCAAAACATCATGAAACTGATTTAATAAAATCAGCTCCCATCCTTTATTCAACATTTCAGAAGGATACCTATAGTTTGTATTTATAATATTGGCAAATGTATTAAACATTTCCGCATCATGATACAAAATCTCAGATTTTCTGTTATACTTTTTATTTTGTGCCTGAGAAGTATACGTTCCTCTATGATACTCAAGATATAATTCTCCATCCCATACAGGTAAATGTTGGTTGTTTTTTATCTGTTCTTCCAATCTTTCAAAAAAAGGCAATGCTTTACCTATATTGCACGCTGGTATCCCCGGCATATTTTTAAGCCTTCTCGCCGTTTCAAGCATCTCTTTTGTCGGGCCTCCACCTCCGTCTCCATAGCCAAATGATAGCAAAAGCTCTTTGTTGTTTATCTCTTTCTCTCTGTAATTATCCCATATTCCCTTAATAGACTTTGGGGTAATATCACCATTATATGTGTAAAACGGTGCACTCTCCATGGCAGGTGTAGTTATAAAGTGTGCTAATATTTCTGTCCCATCAATACCACGCCATATAAAAGTGTCATACTGAGGTCTATTAAACTGATTCCAGCTAATTTTTGTAGTCATAAAATATTTAAAGCCGCTTTTTTTTAATATCTGAGGCAGAGCCCAACTGTATCCAAATACATCAGGCAGCCATAGTATCTTATTTTTTACTCCAAATTCCTCTTTAAAAAATCTTGTACCGTATAATAATTGCCTAATAATAGACTCCCCCGAAATTAAATTGCAATCAGCCTCTACCCACATTCCACCTTCTGCTTCCCATTTTCCCTCTTTTATCATAGATTTTATATTTTCAAATATTTCTGGATAGTCTTCTTTAATAAATTTATAAAGTTGAGGCTGTGATTGTAAATACCTATATTCCGGATAATGATCCATAAGATTTAAAACTGTAGAAAAAGTCCTAGCAGCTTTTTCCCTTGTATGTTTAAATCTCCACAGCCATGCAATGTCTATATGGGAATGTCCTATACATGTAACCGATGGTCTTATCTCGCTCCCGGAAATACCATCAAGAGAAGATTTTAAGTATTTCAAAGCATGTTCAATTGATTTATAAAAAGCTTCAGATCCTGGCACACGCCAATCAATAAATCCACAAGTTTTATCTAAAATATTAATTATAGATGTACCAACAACTGTAGAAGTTCCTAGTACTTTAGCAGTTTCAAAAGCTGTTTTCATAGAAAAGTAAAGGTCTTCCGTATAATCGTCTATATTTACAAGGTCAAACCCCATAAAATAGTGCTTTTCATCTCTCAATGTACTCCATGCTTTAACCGCTATTATGAGTTTTCTTTCATCTTTTATCTTTTGTGGCAGTATAACCTCTTGATGGTTGATATCTGAGCCCTGTACTATATTACCATTTACGTATACAAGAGCTTCAAAATTGTCATTGACTATAATGTTTGGATTTGCAAGTTTTATAATAAGAGCAATTTTGTTATTTATCAAGTTCTCAGGTATTTCAACTTTTCCTCTAAACCACGCATATACATCATAGCCTCCCCACAAAATTCCTTTCTCTATTTGTGTCCAATTAGAATCATCATAATATGGAGTTTCTGCCTTTTTTGCATCCCCTACATAATATTTTATATTTCTAATAGGTATTTTTTCTTTATATATATATTTGACAAGCTCATCAATTCGCTTTTGGACTTTTTCTTCTGTGAAAAACATTGTTGCTATTCTCCTTTCTTTGATTAAAAAAAGAAAAATTTAACTCTTATTTAATGCTAACAATGTACAACTCTATACACTACCTGAAGGATAGTACCGGCTAATAGCAAAACTTTAACAACAATGATTAGTACCTAATTTAACGCAAAAACTCGCTTAACACTCCGAACCAGCCCATACTTCCGGACTATTGTCCGTCATACCGAATACATATTTTATAGCGGTCACAATGCGCCTTGATGCATTGCCATCTCCATAAGGGTTTACTGCATTTGCCATCCTGTCGTACTCACTTTTATCTGTAAGTAAAAGTTTTGCTTCACTGTAAACTCTGTCAAAGTCCGTCCCTATTATCTTTACAGTACCTGATTTAACCGCTTCAGGCCTTTCTGTAACATCTCTTAATACCAAGACAGGTTTTCCTAATGATGGCACTTCTTCCTGAAGTCCTCCTGAGTCTGTCATAACCATGTAACACCTTTTTAAGAGGTTGTGCATTTCATCCGTGTCAATTGGATCCAGCAGCAACACATTGTCCAGATTGTCAAGAACGCTAAATACCGTATCTCTTACAACGGGATTTTTATGAACAGGGTATATGATATACGTATCCTTAAAATCAATGGCTATTTTCCTCAATGCATTGCATATATTTTCTATTGGCAAACCCCAATTTTCTCTGCGATGTGCCGTAACAACGATAACTCTTTTATTTTTGTAGTCTACATTATTTAACCTGTCATCGCGGAAAACATAATTTTCTTTTACAGTGTATTTCATGGCATCTATGACAGTATTGCCTGTTACAAATATA
>JASBVU010000039.1 GCA_029960905.1 Thermoanaerobacterium sp. | reverse complement strand
ATGATGAAATCGGAAAGCTGGCAGATGCATTTAACGATATGGGTACAAAGCTTATGAAGATAGACGAGGAGAGAAAAAGATTTGTTTCTGACGCGTCACATGAGCTTAAAACACCCTTAGCAGCAATAAAAGCCCTTGTAGAACCGCTTATATCCAGTGATAATGTTGACATATCTTTGTACAAAGAGTTTTTAAAAGACATAAATTCTGAAGTTGATAGAATGACGAGGCTTGTAAATGAATTGCTGGTTTTAGCAAAAATTGATAAAATACGTTCAATCGAAAATAAAACGGAAAATATTACGGAGATTGCGTACAACGTCATTGAGAACCTTGAAGCCATAGCAGATCAAAAAGGTGTTTCGCTGATATTTGAAAACGAGAAAAACATTTTTGCAGATGTTGATGCTGATAGATTTTACAGGATGATATACAATGTCGTAGAAAATGGCATAAAATACACTCCAAGTGGTGGTTCGGTTAGATTGACTCTTGATTCAGACGATAAAAATGTCTACATCACCATATCTGACACAGGGATAGGAATAAGTCAGGAAACGCTTCCTAAAGTGTTTGAAAGGTTTTCCAGAGGCGATACGGCAAGATCTCAAAAAACTGGTGGTTTTGGGTTAGGTTTGGCCATAGTAAAGGAGATCGTCGATTTGCATAAAGGCCATATCGATGTTAAAAGCACTGTCGGTGAAGGCACCGTTTTTTATATAACGATTCCGGTTAAGAACATTTAAAAATATATTTTATCAAAAATTTATTAAATTTTAAGGTTCTGTTAATACAGGTGTAATAAAAATGTTGTATCATATTTTTAGGAGGGGATAACAATGAAGAAGGCGTTTTTAGTCTTAATATTAATCGCTGCAATTTCTTTGTCAGGCTGCTTTACAAATACGAAAACTAAAACGGAAAAAAATGCCCCTATAAGTCCGAAATCCACCGTTCAAGCTGTTAAAGAAGTTTCGCTGTATTTTTTAAATAGCAAGATGTCAGGATTGAATATGGAAGTAAGAAGCGTATCCGAAAATGCGGATTTACTAAAGCAAGTAATAAATGAATTAATGAAAGGTCCTTCAGACCAATATTCAAAGCCGATAATTCCTGACAATACGAAGCTCTTATCGGTGCAGTTGAAGGATACTACAGCTTATGTTAACTTTTCTAAGGATTATACATCTTCAACAAGCATCGATGGGACTACGGCAAAGTACATGGTCGCTGCACTCGTAAATACACTTACTGGACTTCCAAACATAAACAGTGTTCAGATTTTAGTAGAAGGCAATAAGATAGATTCTCTGTATGGTTACAAAATAGGCCTTGACCCATTGACTAGGATTGTGCTTACAGGAGAATTGTACATTGATAAGGACAGGGTCAAGAAGCTCCAAGAAAATACGTCATTTGGAAAAGATTCATGGAGACTGGATCCGATGAAGGTGATACAAGAAGAAGGCGGCATTGTTGGATTTTCGCCTGATGATGATTTTTCACTGGAGTCTAAAAAGGGTGGGATTGCACTCATAAACGCTACCCACGACAATAAGTCTTACTTGGTGACACTTGTCCAACCAGAAGGGGATAAAGAAGGCAATATTTGGGTCATAAGTGATGTCAAACCGAAATTTACGAAGATACCTGAAGCAGATCCTACAAAAGGAGAGACATTCATCTACGGCATTGTAAAAGCCATCAATTACGATACTAGAGTCGTTACGATAGAGCGGGAATATCAAGATACCAGTGATATAAACAATGTAGCAGGGCCGGATATTAAGGTATTGCCAAACGCTATAATACACCGCCAGTCTAAGATAGGCTATGACAGCCAAGGTGGTTATCAGTATTCAGAGACAGATATGAACTTTACAGACATAAAAGTAGGTGACGAACTAGGCATGATTTTGACGAAAAATAAAGAAGCGAGGGCTATAATTGATTCCGACAAAAACACAATTACATCCTACAGCAGCCAAGAGGCAAATATAATCGTGTTGTCGCCGATGAGAAATAACAGTGTAACAAGCCCTGTAAAAGTGGTGGGAAAAGCCAGAGTTTTTGAAGCTGTGGTGAATATAAGGTTGTTGGATTCAAATGGCAATATATTAGCACAGACGTCTGTGCAGGCAAGTGCGGGTGCACCATCGTGGGGGGATTTTCAGGCAGACATACAGTATAACCCATTATCTACACCACAAGATGGCACACTGCAGGTGTTTTCATTAAGTCCCAAAGATGGCTCTGTACAAGATCTTGTATCAATACCTTTGTATCTAAAGTAAAAAAATTAGCTCTGACTTATGTCAGAGTTATTTTTTATGGCTGCTTTTAAGTAAAAAGCTCTATGTATGCTCATTGCGATGACTTCTGCCATCTCAAACACAAATCCAAGTCTGGTGTTATGTACAGGTATTATGTCAAAGGCGTCAATTACGCCTATTATAGATATGTCGCCAACGGCAGGCAATACTTTTCCTACCCCTTTGCCTGGATATATTGGCGATTTTTTTATAGATATTTTTCCTATGTTGTCTTTATCTCCAAGACAGGCATCCACAGCAATGATATTGCTGTACGGGTGCTTTCTTTTTATGTATGCAATGCTTTCTTCAAGGTTCATTGCGTGTATAGGTTTTTTTAATGTTCCATATACGGTTATACTATTTGTCATTTTTGATATCATGTCCCCTACAATGGGTCCTAACGAATCTCCTATGCATTTATCGGTGCCTATGCAAAGTATTATAGAATCAAAATTTACTTGTTCTGCTAAATATACTGACATGAGTTTGATGGCATTTTTATCGTCATATCTAACCCGCAATTCATCCATAAAATCTTCCTCCAAAATTTGTATTAAATGCAAATAAGGATGAAATAATAAAAGTATTCGAAGGGAGTGTTTTTTGGTGAAAAAATCAATTTATAGCATTGGGTTTGTCGTTGCTATTACGGCTGTCAGTATTATATTTATGCTTGACGCTTTTATAAAAGAACAGCCACCTCCAAATGAAGTCTTAAAACCAACAAATGAGAGTACATACTATTCATCTGTAGATAAAATTAATCAAAATGAATTGCAGGTGCCTGTTTTTAACACTACTCAGAATGTAAAAGAAAATGAAGATAAATCTGCAGTAGATAATGAAAAAAGCGAAAAGGAAGATTCGGATAAAAAAGACAGTGAAGAAAATGATGTAAGAAAATTTGATGAAAAATCGCTGGATAAATTAATTCAGCAGAGAAACAGAAATTTTACCAATATAAATGACAAAAATAATTCTGCAAAAAGCAGTGAAAATTTAAACTTGAATAGAATAGTTGTGACACCTGAAAAAATATTAAGTGTTCAAAGAGAAATGGACTTTGCAACTAAATCTAAAGCTATAGGCATATTGATGAAATTAGGACCATCTGGTATCGGTGAAATCATGAAAATGTCTCAAGACGGTGTGACAGCAGAAGAAAGCTACAAGATGATGGATATACTTAAAAAGCACCTGTCAGGAACTGATATAGATTTTTTGAAAAGTGTGGCAGAAAAGTATTTTGACGAGAAAAACACATCAAAGTAGAAGATGCGCTAAAAGCGCATCTTCTACTTTGAAAATAAATTCTTATCTTGATAGTAGATGTCTTTTCCATTTACCATTATTGAAATGTATCTTGCATCATTGTATATGTCTATATTGCCACCGTCATAATTTGTTCCGTAATTAGATATATATCTTATGTTGTCATTTAAGGTTGTATAGAAAGGTGTGTCGCCATTGTATATTATCCAGACGTTTTTACCTGTATCTTCTCTGAATTTTTGCAGTGTATATTCAAACAGTTGAGCTTCTCTAGTGTCTTTAAATCCGTCAGAGCCCCATACAGGCTTTGGCAAAACTACAAATAGATTATCTCCTTTTACACTGTTTAATGTGTTTAGAAACCAACTCCACTGGTCTTTATTTGATGATAGCAAACCTCCATTAGTATTGTCCAACATGATAAATGTTGAATTTCTAAAGTCATATACTCCATAAGAATTACCAGCTTTTATATATGGAATCGTAAGTGATTTTAAAACTCTGTCATTTACATCCCCTGTAAAAACCACTAAAGGATAGTTTTTATTAGCTGTATCAGCGGCTTTTAATGAAATTTGAAGCTTCAAAAGCGTATTGTAATCTGTGTTTCCAAATACCATGAATTTAAACGAATCATTGGTGTTGCTGACGCTTACTTCTTTGTTTTTGCTGTCAATAGATTCAAAGTTCAATGGCTTTGGAAGCTGTGACGCATCAAAATCTGATCCTTGTCCGACTTTTACCATTAGATTGCCTATTTTCCCATTTATGTTTGCTGACAAAGCACCAGATAAGTCGTTATTTGACGCTTTGAAAATACCATTTGAAATAGTACCTACATTGTTGTAAACTGTCCAGTTTATATCTCTGTCTTCTATAGGAGCTCTATAGCCGTTTATGTCTTTGCCTATCACTGATATTGATGTAGTTGCACCTTTATCGACGTTCATCGAATATGGGGTAAATCTTATATCCGCTATTGCATCTAAAGCTTTTATTTTCAATGTACCAGTGACATTGCCTACTTTTGCTATTATTACCCCGTCACCTGCACTTTGAGGCATAAATTCATTTCCATCAAATCTTCCTGCTATGCCGCTTATAGAAAATGATACAGAGCTTTGATCGATTTTTACTGGTTGGTAATTTGCATCATATCCTTTTACAGTGATTGCTCTGTGAGTACCTACAAAGACATTTGGGCTGTCTGCTTCAACTTTTATGGCATATAAATTTCCTGTTGGTGCTGTGTTGAATACACCAACGCCGTTTGCTACATTCCTTTCGAAACCAGGGACTTCGTTTTGAAGCTTTGCTTGACTATCTCCTAACGGTCTTATAGCCATTTGAGTTGAGCCGCCACCATCTAAATTCATTGCATCATAAGCGCCTAAGCTTAACATAAGCTGCGCTAATTCACTTTCTGTCATTCCTCTTGTATTGGCGTTGTCAACCGTTGCTATTATTACATGCTTTTTGTCTTCGGTATATCCGATGGCTGTCCTTGCGTATATGCCATCTACGTTATCAGTAAATTGCGGCGGTATTGACCCGTTTTGAACCAGAATAGTTCCTCCGCTTACAGCCATCTTAAAGTTGTCAAATGGAGGGTCTGTAGAGATGTTTTTGATGACTTTATCTCCTTGTTTTAGATTTAATAAAATCTTTGCTACATCGCCTGTAGCATCTATAGAATAGCCTCCATCGGGAATTGCTGCAGGACTTTGGCTTTGTCTTACCTCTAAGACACTGTCGTTTTTGTCAACCAATACTTCAACAAGGTCTTTATAGCTGTCGCTTAAACCCGGTGTTTCATCATTCCAGTCCTTTGTAAATATGACACAAGATGTACCACTACCTATTGAGCCTACGTTGTTTAAAGCACTTACAGGAACTTGACTGCCATCAGGAAGTGTTATGTTAAGGGAAGTGCTTTTCCAATATCCTATTGATGGCACGTTGTTTTTGTCAATGGCAAATGTAGCGTAATTTCCCTGATAGTACGGGACAGTTAAAAGATTTCCGTCTTTAACCGATGCTCCCACAATAAACCCTTGCTTTGTGTCAAAAAAATCTCCATTTACTGCCGCTATTGCACCGTTGCCATTTGCCATGTCTTCTACATCCATTCTGTCTTTAAAACCTGATGGGTTAAAGATAGTCGATATTGATGTGTTGCTATCGCTTAAGTCAACGTTTAAAACATTGACATTGATAAAACCATTTGTTGTGAAATATGTAATATTCTTTTCTGTAACACCTTTGCTTAATATTTGCTGGCTTTCATTTGTAGTTATTACGGTGTAAGCGTCTGCCGAAATACTATTCATAAAAATCGATGAAAAAATAATTATTGATGATAGACTCATGCTTATAGCTTTTCGATACTTCAACAAAATCCCTCCTATGTATTTAGCAATTGTTTTTTCATGAAAATTTATCTTCATCAATATATTGCTATACAGCAATTTGCCATAGTTGATAAATTTTCCATAGCATATAACCATATTGTACCTTTTATATATTACAGCTATGTTACAATTTCATAAAATAAAAATAAAAACTGATATTATTATTACCTAAATTGTGAATAATGATTATAAAAGATAAATGGAGTATAAGCGAAAAATATTGAAAAAAAACCAAATTAACTGATAGAAACTGGCCAAAATGAGGAATAATAAATCTTGTGAAATTGATAGATTTCAACTATAATCAAATATGTCGCGAGACGCCGGGGTGTAGCGCAGTTGGTAGCGCACGTGCTTTGGGAGCATGGGGTCGGGGGTTCGAGTCCCTCCACCCCGACCATGATTGGTCGTATAGCTCAGCTGGGAGAGCACCTGCCTTACAAGCAGGGGGTCATAGGTTCGAGCCCTATTGCGACCACCATTTTCATTTGTGAATATTTTTTTAAACTCAAAATAAATAGTCATGGAGGGATACCCAAGTGGCTAAAGGGGGCAGACTGTAAATCTGTTGGCTGGTGCCTTCGATGGTTCGAATCCATCTCCCTCCACCATGAATACAAGGCTAAAGGGCCTTTTTTATTTTGCCTTTCGAAAATTTCGTTTCATCATAACTTTTTAAAGAAACAGATAAAAATTTTCCAAATGCTATTGACATAAAAAATAATTGATGTATAATAATACTTGTGAAGGGAAAATAGTTATTAATAGAAATAAAATATTAATAGCTTATCCGATGTGATAATTGACTAAGAATAGATAAGAGGTGGTACATATGTCGTTGGTAGGTAAAAAAGCTCCTGAATTTAAGTTAGACAGCACAAAAGGTCAAATATCTTTAAGTGATTATAAAGGCAAATGGGTTGTATTGTTCTTTTATCCTTTGGATTTTTCATCTGTGTGTTCAACAGAAATACCTGAGTTTAATAGGATGAAACCGGAGTTTGACAAGCTGAATGCTGAATTATTAGGTATCAACACGGATAGCGTTTATTCACACAAGGCATGGATAGATAGTCTTGGAGGTGTTGATTTTCCGCTTTTATCTGATTACAACAAGGAAGTCACAAGACAGTATGGAATACTTATTGAAGATGCTGGCATAGCATTAAGAGCTGCTTTTATCATTAATCCAGATGGTATTATTGATTATGAAGTTGTACATGAGCCAGTAATCGGCAGAAATGTCGATGAAATATTGAGAGTGCTAAATGCACTTCAAACAGGTCATGCTTGCCCTGTAGGTTGGAAACCAGGGGACAAAGTATTAGATTAAAAAAGGAGGAGATTTTGAAATGAGAGAAATGACGACAAAAAATCTAAGCGATGCATACGCAGGTGAAAGCCAGGCACACATGAGGTACCAGATATTTGCCGATGTTGCAGAGAAGGAAGGCAAACCAAACATAGCGAAGCTTTTTAGAGCTATATCGTACGCAGAACTGGTTCACGCTACAAATCACTATAGGACATTAGGAGAGATTGGAGATACTGTAGCAAATCTTGACAAAGCTATAGCAGGTGAGACGTTTGAGGTAGAAGAGATGTATCCTGCATATAGAGCTGTTGCAGATTTACAAGAAGAGAAATCTGCAGACAGAAGTTTTCATGGAGCGCTTGAAGCTGAAAAATTACATGCAAAGATGTACACAGATGCAAAAGCTGCAGCATTGAAAAATGAAGACATAAAGATTTCTAAAGTTTATATTTGCCCAGTATGTGGCTATACTGCAATTGATACAGCACCAGAAAAATGCCCTGTATGTGGTGTATCAAGAGATAAGTTTGTTGAATTCTAAAAGGCATAAAACCCTTTCATTTCATATATTAACTTTAAAGTGCTTGATAAATCTCAAGCACTTTTTTATTTTTAATTTGACTTATTAAATAGACTGTGATATTATATTTTAAGTTAAATAAGTGAAACTCTTATCAAGAGAGGTGGAGGGAAGAGCCCTATGAAGCCCGGCAACCTGTCTTACGACAAGGTGCTAATTCTCGCAGAAGTTTGCTTCTGAAAGATGAGGGTGGATGTGCCTCTTCTTTTGGAGAGGTTTTATTTTGTTTAAGGTCTTTTATGTGATGTAAAAAGGAGGATACGAATGAAAAAGTATTTTACTTCAGAATCAGTTACTGAAGGACATCCAGATAAAATATGCGATCAGATATCTGATGCTATTGTAGACGAGATCCTAAAAAACGATCCTTATGCAAGGATAGCTTGTGAGACTGCTGTCACGACAGGTATGGTATTGGTAATGGGTGAAATATCCACAAAGTGCTACGTTGACATACCAAAAATTGCAAGAAAAGTCATAGAAGAGATAGGGTATACCCGGGCAAAATTTGGCTTTGATGCAGATACATGCTCTGTGCTTACATCAATAGATGAACAGTCTCCAGATATAGCATTAGGAGTTGATAAGGCGCTGGAAGTAAAAAAAGGCATTTCACACGATGAGCTGGAAGAACAAGGTGCTGGAGACCAAGGCATGATGTTTGGATATGCATGTACAGAGACTCCTGAACTTATGCCTCTTCCTATATCGCTTGCACATAGACTTGCCCGTAGATTAGCAGAGGTGAGGAAAAACGGCACTTTAGATTATCTGAGGCCGGATGGAAAGACGCAAGTGACGATTGAGTACGTTGATGACGTACCAAAGAGAGTCGATTCAATTGTCGTATCTACACAGCACTCGCCAGACGTTGATCATGATAAGATTGAAAATGACGTAAAAGAATTTGTTATAAAACCTATCGTTCCACCAGAGCTTATTGATGAAGATACGAAGATATATGTAAATCCGACAGGAAGATTCGTTGTTGGCGGACCGCAAGGCGATAGTGGACTTACAGGAAGGAAAATAATAGTCGACACTTATGGTGGGTATGCAAGGCATGGCGGTGGAGCTTTTTCTGGCAAAGATCCATCGAAAGTAGACAGATCTGCTGCGTATGCCGCAAGGTATGTAGCGAAAAACATCGTGGCTGCTGGACTTGCAGAAAAGTGTGAAGTTCAATTGGCGTATGCCATAGGTGTAGCTACACCATTAGAAGTCAATGTAGATACGTTTGGCACTGGGAAAATATCTGACGAAGAGATATCTGAAATAGTAAAAAAAGTGTTTGATTTAAGACCTGCTGCTATCATAAGAGATTTAGATCTAAGAAGGCCTATTTATAGGCAAGTTGCAGCATATGGGCATTTTGGCCGCACAGATCTTGACCTTACATGGGAGAGAACTGACAGAGCTGAAATATTGAAAAAACTTGCTTTTAATAAATAATAATTTTAAAGCCCGGAGTTCCCTCCGGGCTTTGCGGCTTTTATGTATATTTATTATTTATAGCCGCAGTTTGTATAAAAATTGTACGCTCCGCTACTTTTATTATAACACAAATTAGATGGCGATTCCATTGCTTTCTCTATTTTTTTCAAAAGCCTTTGTATTTGTTTTAATGACGTTTTCTAATGCTGAAACAAGCATTTGGTTGTATTTTGCATCGCACTCTCTCAAATCTCGAATCGCTTCAAAAGCGCTTTTAGCTTTTCTATACTGTCTATCGTTTGTCATTGCGTCAAAAGAATCACACACTGCTACAATCTGCGCACCAAATGGTATGATTTTCAAACCATAAGGATAACCTGTCCCATCAAGCCTTTCATGATGGTACAGAACAGTAGACGTTAAATATGCAAGTGGAGTCAAAACTTCCAGCATATCGGCGCCGTATTTAGGATGCAATTTCATGATGTCGTACTCTAATTCCGTAAGTTTATCTGGCTTTGCAAGAATATTAATCGGAATCATAACTTTACCTATATCGTGCAGCAGTGCACCTTTATATATCGTTATTTTCTCTTTTATGTCCAATTGCATTATATTTGCTATATTATAAGATAGCTTTGCGACCCTTATGCTGTGCTTGTATGTCTCGTAATGGTAGTTTCTTAGCGACATCAAAAGATGCGACATTAGTTTAGCGACGGACGCCTACGAGATGGTGATCGGGCTGGAGGTCCACGTCGAGCTCTCC
>JASBVU010000038.1 GCA_029960905.1 Thermoanaerobacterium sp. | reverse complement strand
TAGTTAAAGCGGTGAATGATACAAAAGGCCTTGTGATAGTGTACGATGATTCGCTTATAGAGCCTGCATACCATGCCATAAGCGGTGGTGAGACGGAAGACGCCATTAACGTGTGGAAAGAGAATCTTCCTTACTTAAAAAGTGTGCCATCTCCAGGGGAAGAAGTAGCCCAGAAATTTAAGACGACTGTTACAGTATCATCAGAGGAATTTGTAAACCGCATAAAAAGCAAAGCGCCTAAAGCTAATATAAGCACAAGAAACGTATTAGGATACATAAAAAACGTAAAAAGGACTGAAGCAGGGCACGTTTTATCGCTAAACATAGGCGGTGTAGACTTTACAGGAACAGACATACAAGATTTGTTTCAGCTAAATTCTACGAACTTTAGCTTTAGCATGAAAGGAAGCAATGTAGTGATAAATGTGATAGGATATGGACATGGAGTAGGAATGAGCCAATACGGTGCGAATGCAATGGCGAAAGACGGCAAAAACTTTGAAGACATATTAAAGCACTACTATACAGGTGTAGAAATAATGAAAATAGATGACCTTTTAAAACTGAAAAATGAAAAAGCTTAAGTTTATATAAATGTCGTAAAACCTCCTTTGGTATAAATTAAATTATATTGGTTAAAATACCAAAAGGAGGTGAATTTTTGTGAAGATAAATAGAGACGATTTAGCCAGGTTTTTTGACAGAAAAGGATTCTATTTAATTTTGTTTCTGTGCATAGTTGTTGTGGCAGTAACTGCTGTTTACGTTACAGACAATAACTTAAAGAAGATGGCAGAGCTTAGTACTGCACAAAGCACTGTGAAAACAGACTCCAGCACAAAGAATGCTGCTTCAGAGTACCCTACTACCAAGAATAATAGCACGGTAAAAGAAGAAAATAAGGTGAAAGCTGAAAACGCAAATTCAACCGGTGTGGCATCGTCCGTGAAAACTGATGTATCAAATACAGCACAGAAGGCAGTGGAGAACAAGTCACAACCAAATAACGCTGTAAATACCATGTCAAACATCACGACAGCAAGTGCGGATACGAAGAATCAAAGTAATGTTACATTTTCACTGATAAAACCAGTCAATGGCGATGTGGTAATGGAGTTTGCTGTGACAAAGCTTACATATTCAAAGACCCTCGATGAGTGGACAACCCACAAAGGGGTTGATTTAAAAGCGGATTTAGGCACTGATGTTGTGGCAGCAATGAGCGGCGTTGTAACAAAAGTGTACGACGATAGCAGGCTTGGAAGCACTGTAGAAATAAAAAATGGTTCTTATATAACCCGCTATAGCAATCTTGACGACAACGTCAGTGTAAAAGTAGGACAGGCAGTACAACAAGGAAGCGTCATAGGAAAAGTTGGAAACACTGCTAAGTTTGAAATTGCCGAAGATCCACATGTTCACTTTGAGCTATTGAAAGATGGAAATTATATAGACCCTATGCAATACTTTAACAAATAAAACAATACGTTTATTATCATGATAACAGGGAAAAACCCTGTTATTTTTTTGTATTGAAGCTTGTCATTTTATTCTATTGATACAATCCCCGCATATAAATATATTGAAAGGTCTATACTTAAGGGGGTTTTTGTATTGAAGGATTATATCGAAGAGAGGACATTGGAGATAGGAAAATATATAATAAAGAACAAATCGACTGTAAGAGAAGCCGCAAAAGTTTTCGGTGTCAGCAAAAGCACAGTCCACAAAGATGTAACGGAAAGACTTGAGAATATAAACCCTAAGCTTTACAAAGAGGTTAAAGAAGTGCTGGAGAAAAATAAGGCTGAACGACATATAAGAGGTGGCAATGCTACTAAAATAAAGTACAAATCAGGCAAATAAAAATTTAACATTAAAAAGAGGAATTATGAAATATTTGTCGAATTTATTTATTAAATATTTATTTTTAAGTGTCGATAAAGAATATGGATGCCAATACAATGTCGAAAAACAGAAGAAAGGTGTGTTTAGATGTTTGCTTTATCAAAAGATATTGGAATTGACCTCGGCACGGCATCTGTACTTGTCTATATGAAGGATGAGGGGATCGTTTTAAACGAGCCATCTGTTGTAGCCATCGATAGAAATACAGGCAAAGTACTTGCAATAGGCGATGAGGCAAAAAGAATGGTAGGCAGGACGCCGGGGGATATCATAGCTGTCAGGCCAATGAGTGCTGGAGTGATTTCGGATTACGACATAACCGAAAAAATGCTAAGATACTTCATTCAAAAGGCCTGCGGTGGGGGAATTATAATGAGGCCCAGAATAATGATCTGCATACCCAGTGAGGTTACGCAGGTTCAAAAAAGGGCTGTCATAGATGCTGCAGTACATGCAGGCGCTAGAAGGGCTTTTTTGATTTAGGAACCTATAGCTGCAGCTATAGGTGCAGGTCTTGACATAGAGAAACCATGTGGCAATATGGTAGTAGATATTGGGGGAGGCACCACTGATGTTGCTGTCATTTCTTTAGGTAACGCAGTGGTGTCTAAACATTAAAGTTGCAGGAAATAATTTTGACAGCGCTATAATAAGGTACATAAGGAAGAAGTACAATATCATCATAGGTGATAGGACTGCTGAAGAGGTAAAGATAAACATAGGCTCTGCTCTTAAAAAAGACAAGGAAGAGTATATGACTGTAAAAGGAAGAAGCCTTATATCGGGATTGCCTAAAAGCTTCGATATAAGCTCAGATGAGGTCGCGGAAGCACTGGAAGAGCCGTTGGCTGATATTGTTGATTTGGTCCACAGCGTATTAGAAAAGACTCCACCAGAATTAGCGGCAGATATATGCGATAGAGGTATAGTACTTACTGGTGGTGGTTCTTTACTGCATGGGCTTGACAAATTGTTGGAGGAAAAGATGGATGTGCCAGTTGTACTGGCGAATGATCCAATATCATGTGTAGCTTTAGGGACAGGAAAGGCATTAGAGTCTTTGCCATTTATGGAAGACCATGAAACTGTCATTGATGCTTTTAAAATCAAGTGAGAAGGTGTTACAATGCTAAGAGGTTTATACACAGCGTCATCAGGAATGATAGCACAGCAGAAGATCGTAGATGTGCTTTCAAATAACATCGCAAACGTAAATACGACAGGTTACAAAAAAGATACTGTGACGACGATGGCTTTTCCTGATTATATGGTTACAAGAAACGGCGGCGACAATGTGCCTTACAATGGCAATATTGGGACTATGGATTACGGTGTTTTAATTGAGACCTTTAACACCAATTTCTCTGAAGGTGACATTGAAAAGACTGATGGAAAGCTGGATTTTGCCATAGACGGTTTAGGATTTTTTACTGTCAGTACGCCAAATGGCATTAGGTACACAAGAGATGGTTCGTTTACTTTAAATAGCAGTGGATATCTTGTGACGCAGGATGGATACTACGTTTTAGGACAAAATGGGCCGATACAGCTTAATAATGGGGATATATCCGTCGATGAATCTGGAAACATAAGCGTAAATGGACAAACTGTCGACAAGTTAAACATTGTGGATTTTGCAAATTACAATACACTTAGAAAAGAAGGCAATAACCTGTTTTTTACAACAGGTGGACAAGCTGTACCTGCAACTTCAAAAGTTAAGCAAGGCTACTTAGAAGGTTCAAATGTAAATCCAGTAGATGAGATGGTGACGATGATAAGTGCAATGAGGACTTATGAGGCAAATCAAAAGACAGTATCGGCATTTGATGAAACACTTGATAAAAGTGTAAATGAAGTTGGAAAAGTATAATATTAAGAGGTGATATAAGTGATAAGAGCATTGTGGTCTGCTGCATCAGGCATGAATGCACAGCAGCTTAATGTGGATGTGATTTCAAATAATCTTGCAAATGTAAATACGACTGCTTTTAAGAGGGACAGGGCGGAATTTCAGGATCTTATATATCAGACACTTCAGACTGAAGACGTAAATGGAGGACAAGGAAAACCTGTAAACATGCAGGTAGGCGTTGGTGTAAGGCCATCTGCTATCGTTAAAGACTTTAGCGAAGGGAGCCTGCAGGAAACAGATAATCCTTTAGACGTAGCACTAGATGGAGAAGGATTTTTTGCAGTATTAGGCCCTGATGGAAATACATACTACACGAGAGATGGAAGCTTTAAATTAAGCGTAGATCAAAACACTGCCACACTTACTACTGCTGATGGCTATCCTGTTTTAGACGACGGAGGAAACCCAATAACATTTGATAGTACCCAAAAGGATATATCCATATCACCTCTTGGGGTCATATCTGTAAAAAACCCTGATGGGACGCAGCAGGATGTAGCGACTTTAGGAATCTACAATTTCCAAAATCCAGATGGACTGTTGGATAAAGGTGATAACCTTTATGAGGCAACGGCAGCATCTGGAGATCCCGGCACAAGAGATGATTTCCAGGGCAGAATGGGAAATGTCCGGCAAGGCTTTTTAGAAACCTCAAATGTGCAAGTGGTAAATGAGATGGTAAACATGATAGCAGCTCAAAGAGCTTATGAATTAAACTCAAAGGCCATTCAGGCGGCAGACGATATGCTTAGCATTGCCAACAATTTAAGGAGATAATATTTACAATTGGAGGAAGTTTTAAATGAACATAGATCCTGTAAGCAGTATAAATGAAGTAAATCATGCAAACCAGCTTAATATCAATACTAATACTGGTGATTTTCAAAAGGCGATACAAGATGCTTTAAATAGCAAGGATAAGCAAAAATTGAAAGAGGCGTGTATCGACTTGGAAGCCGTATTTGTAAACCAAATGCTTACTGAGATGAGAAACACGATACCAAAGGATCCGCTAACTGGTGATGACTTTGCTACAGACGTGTTTACTACAATGATGTATGACAATTATTCACAGGAAATAGCGCAAAACTCGGGGCTTGGATTGGCAGATGAAATGTACAACCAATTGTCAAAGAAGATATGACAAAGAAGATGCAGCATTGAACTGCATCTTCTTAATTAATAAGTCCTAATCGCTATACCGCAAATTTAATTTGTGAAACTTGAAGATCATAATATTTACCATGCCTTGCCATTAGTTCTTCATGTGTCCCTTCTTCAACAATATTCCCATCTTCTACTACAAAGATTCTATCGGCATTTCTTATTGTTGAAAGTCTGTGAGCTATTACAAATGAAGTTCTTCCTTTAAATAACTCTTCCAATGCCATTTGAACTAGTATTTCTGTATGTGTATCTATACTAGACGTAGCTTCATCCAGTATTATTATTGCAGGATTTTTAAGCAATGTGCGAGCGAAAGATATAAGCTGCCTTTGACCTACAGACAACCTTGAACCTCTTTCATTAACTTGTGTATAATAACCATCTTTCAATTGAGTTATAAATTCATCAGCATGTACTGCTTTAGCTGCTGCTATAACTTCTTCATATGTGGCGTCAGGCTTTCCATATTTAATATTGTCGTATATTGTGCCAGCAAAAATAAATGTGTCTTGTAAAACTATACCCATTTGAGATCTTAAAGAGTTTAATGTAACTTTCTTTACATCGTATCCATCTATGGCAACTGTTCCATCTACAGCTTCATAAAATCTGCTAATTAAATTTACAATAGTACTTTTTCCGGCTCCTGTAGGTCCTACTAAAGCAATTGTTTCTCCTGGATTAACTTTGAAACTGACATTTTTTAAAACCGGTTTTTCAGGCTCATAAAAGAATGTCACATTGTTGAACTCTACATTACCTTTTATCGGAGGTAGATCTATTGCATCATTTTTATCAATAATATCCGGTTTTTGATCAAAAAGCTCAAATACTCTTTCAATAGAGGCCATAGTGACTAATAACTGATTGTAAATATTGCTTATATCGTTAATTGGTCCCCAAAATCTTCCTATATAACTTAGAAATGCAAATATTACGCCAATACTGACTTCCCCTTTGAGATACATATTAGTTCCGAATAGGAAAAGTATGGAGGAGCTTATAGCGCCTGTTGTATTTACAAAAGGTCCAAATAGACCATTTAATTTGATAGCTTTCATCCAAGTTTTAACTATGTCGGTATTTAAAATATTAAAATTTTCTTCGTTTGATTTTTCTTGTACAAAGGCTTGTGTAACTTTCATACCTTGAATACATTCATTTAAAAAAGCGTTCATATTTGAAGTTTTTTGTCTGACTTCGAACCATCTCTTCCTTATTTTCCTTTTTAAAACACTGATGACTATCATCAGGATTGGAAGGACGGAAAATGTTATTAACGAAAGTTTTATATTCATGCTTAACATTATCAAAATTATTCCAACCAGCGACACAACATCACTCAAAATATTCACAAATCCATTTGTTATTAGATCTGCAGGGGCATTTATGTCATTTACTAATCGCATCATTATTTTTCCTGCAGGTCTGGAATCAAAAAATTTAAATGATAAACTTTCTACATGCTCAAATAATTTTTGACGCATATTGAAGATTATTTCCTGGCCGGTTTTTGATAAAATATAAGTTTTAAATCTGTTTAAATACATTACAGACAGCGTTATTGCAATATATAAGAGAGAAATTTTTGTAAGACCTATAAAATCATTTTTGCTTATGTAATTATCTATTGCAACTTTCAATATATACGGTCCAGCCAATCCACCAATTGTAACTAATAGGACAAAAAAGGCAGCTCCCAGTATTTCCTTTTTATATGGCAAAGCGAATTTTACAAGTCTTAAGAATTGATGTAAATTAAAAGGCCTTTCCAATTCTTCATCGTCATTGTATCTATTGACAGCCATCAAGCATTCACCTCCTGCAATAAGTCGTCCATTGCTTTTTCACCCATCATAGTCCTATATTGTTCTCTAAAATTGTGGTAATATATGCCTTTCCTTTTTAATAATTCTTTATGTGTCCCTCTTTCCACTATATATCCATTATCGAGCACGATTATCTCATCAGCATCTTTTACTGATGAAATTCTGTGGGCTATAATAAATGTCGTTTTGCCATAGGCTATATTTTTTATATTTTCTTGTATGAGTGATTCTGTCTCCATATCTACACTTGATGTGGCATCATCAAGTATAAGTATCGAAGGTTCTTTAAGTATTGCCCGCGCCAGAGATATTCTTTGCTTTTGACCTCCAGACAAACCTACACCCCGTTCACCGACAATTGTGTTGTAACCATTTGGCATTTCTAATATAAAGTCATGGGCTTCTGCAGCCTTTGCAGCTTCAATTATCTCATCCATAGTAGCATCAGGCTTGCCAAAAGCAATGTTATTCTTTATGGTGTCTGAAAACAAGAATGTATCTTGCATAACAATTCCAATGCTACTTCGCAGTTTATATAAATCTATTTGTTTTATATCTATACCGTCAATTTTTATTTTTCCTTCAGTAGCATCATAATAGCGGCCAATTAAGTTGACAAGCGAAGTTTTTCCTGCACCTGTAGTTCCCATTATAGCAAGTTTTTTACCCTTTTCAACACTTAAGTTTATGTTTTTAAGCACGTATTCTCCATCATATTTCATAGATACGTTTTCAAAAACAATGTTCCCATAAATTTTATCTACAGTAACTGGATTTTCAGGGTTTTTAATTTGTGGCTTTTGGTTTAGAAGGTCAAAAATTCTTTCTCCTGATGTATTTGCTTGCTCAAACATGTTTAAAATATTTGGGAGGGCCCTAAGAGGCCAAATCATTGCCCAAAGATAACCATTGAATTGTACAAGTTCTCCAAGGGACATTTCATGCTGTTGAACCAAAAATCCTCCAAACCAAATAAGGATTACAAAACTTATATCTCCTATGAACCACATTATGGGCGCATATTTACCTGATATATATCCTACTTTTATATTTTTTGCCATGTTTTCCTTATTGACGTTTTTAAATTTATTTATTTCTGATAATTCCTGTACAAATGCTTTTACTACTTTAATGCCAGTTATATTTTCTTGAATAGTTGTATTTAAAACAGCATATTCTTGCCTTATATCCTTAAAAGCACTTCTTAGCTTTTTATTAAATATACCGGAAATATATACAAGAAATGGAGATAGACATAATGATAAAAGCGTTAATTTATAGTTTATGGTAAATAATATTATAAGTGCTATTAAGAATGTCGCGATACTATTTATAAATTGTAAAAATCCTCCTGGTATAAAAACCCTAATGCCTTCAAGATCACCTGTAAGCCTCGACATAAGTTCACCTGTTCGTGCTTTATCATAAAAACTAAAAGATAGCTCTTGCAAATGTCTATACAACTCTTGTCTTATGGAGGATACGGTTTTTTGAGAGGAAAATTCTACGAGCAATGTAAAAAGATAATTGAACAATGAAGTAATTAATGATAATGAAATCATTAAGCCTACAAGTTTTATTAGCAATGTTGTATCCTTTTTTAAGAGGACATTGTCAACAAGAAGTCTTTGCAAATAAGGATTTACCATGCCTAAAACAATATTTAAGATGAGCAGAGCAATGCTTACATAGAAAAATCTGTTTTGCGGTTTCATATACATGAAAAGTTTTTTAACATTATTCATAGATACATCCCTTCCATTTGATATTTAAAACTATAAAAAATGTTTAAGCAAATCATCACTTCCTTTCAGTCTTTATTGAATTATACCACCATATTAAAAAGTATCAAGCTCAAAATATCAAAATTAATCTTTATGGCAGCTAAATATAAGAAATGAACTTCCATATGCTTTTATTTTAATTAATTTAAGTAAGTTTTCAGTATTGACCGAAAAATTGCACATCTGTGAATTTTTGCAACATTTATTTTATAATGCTTTATTAATTAACCAAAAAGCGCATCAAAATAACATTTTAAGTTGTTGAGCAATTTTCATATTTTCATCCTGTGTGGTATAATCATAGTAAAAAGTAAAATAGGAGTGGATTAGATGCTAGATAATAAAGAAATCAGGGAGGTCATACCCCATAGGTATCCATTTTTGATGATTGATAAAGTGCTGGAGATTGAAGATAATAAAAAAGCCGTAGGCATAAAAAATGTTTCTGCAAATGAACCTTTTTTTCAAGGGCATTTTCCGGGGAATCCTATTATGCCAGGTGTATTGATTGTAGAGGCCATGGCACAGCTTGGTGGAATAACCGTGATGCATGGAAAAGATAATAATGGCATGATAGGACTTTTTACAGGCATCAATAAGTGTAAATTCAAAAGGGTAGTGAAGCCCGGTGATCAGCTAAGGATTGAAGTTGAAATAATCTCGTCAAAATTAAATCTCATAAAGGCGAAAGGCATCGCGACGGTGGATGGTGACTTGGCAGCAGAAGCCGAGATATCGTTTATGCTGGGGGAGAAAAATTAAAGTGAAGGTGCGTTAAATGTCAACAGTCAAGAAAACTGCTAAAGCTGCAGGGCTTGTGATGTTTATAACATTGATAAGCAAGATAACCGGTTTTTTAAGAGAAGTAGTCATAGGGTCAAAATTTGGCACTACAAAATACGTAGATGCTTACAACATGGCTCAGAACATACCGATGGTTTTGTTTGCCGCAATTGCTGCATCTATTGGTACTACAGTCATACCCCTTTTTTCAGAATATCTTGCAAAGAAGGGAAAAGACAAGGCTTTTGAGTTTATAAACAACCTTTTAAATGTTTTGATTTTACTGACAGTAATTTTTACGGCAATAGGTGTAGTCATGGCACCCATTGTAGTCAAGATAATGGCGCCAGGTTTTAAAGGGGATGTTTATTACGCCACATTAAAGCTTACTATGGTCTTGATGCCTGTCATGATATTTGTAGCGGTGTCAAATATCATAACAGGCGCTTTGCAGTCTCTTGACCATTTTGCTATACCCGCCATGATAGGCATACCGTACAACATCATAATAATAGGTGTGGTACTTTTATACGGAGCTAAATACGGCATATATGGTGTAGCTGTTGCAACTGTTGTAGGTTCTATCATTCAGGTGATTATGCAGCTTCCAGTCCTTTATAAATATGGCTTTAAGTACAAATTTGTGTTGGATTTGAAAGATGAAGGTGTAAAAAGAGTAATCATATTAGCGATGCCTGTCCTAACTGGAACATCAATCCAAGTCATAAACACTTATGTTGACAGGATGATAGCATCATATTTGCCATCAGGAAG
>JASBVU010000037.1 GCA_029960905.1 Thermoanaerobacterium sp. | reverse complement strand
AAAGAGTGGAAGATCCTTTAGCAATGTACTTAGCCTATGTATATACAGTTCCAGTTAATATAGCGGGACTTCCGGGACTGTCGCTGCCATGCGGACTTTCAGATGGACTTCCTGTAGGTCTTCAAATCGTTGGTAAGCATTTTGATGAAGGAACGATATTAAATGCAGCCTATGCTTTTGAAAAAGCTTGTAACTTTACTGCAAAACCAAGTTTTAAAGGTGGTGCTAGATGATGAATTATGAAGCAGTTATAGGACTTGAAGTGCATGCGGAGCTTCTTACGAAGACGAAGATATTTTGTAATTGTACTACTGAATTTGGCGGTGAACCTAATACACATGTGTGTCCAGTGTGTTTAGGACTACCAGGCACATTGCCTGTTTTGAACAAAAAAGTTGTAGAGTATGCTGTGAAGGCTGGACTTGCGCTAAATTGCGAAATATCTAAATTTAGCAAAATGGATAGAAAAAATTATTTTTATCCAGATTTACCTAAGGCATACCAGATATCTCAGTACGACCTTCCACTATGCAAGAATGGATACGTAGAAATTGAGACATCTGATGGGACAAAAAAGAAAATAGGGCTTACGAGGATACATATAGAAGAGGACGCTGGCAAGCTAATGCATGAGAACGTAGATGGATCTTTAGTAGATTACAATAGGACTGGTGTGCCACTTATTGAGATAGTATCTGAACCAGATATGAGAACACCCGAGGAAGCTTACCTGTACTTGACCAAATTGAAAAGCGTCCTTGAATACTCAGAAGTGTCTGACTGCAAAATGCAGGAGGGATCTTTAAGAGTTGATACAAACGTATCAGTAAGACCTGTTGGAAGCAAAGAGTTTGGGACAAAGATTGAACTTAAAAACTTAAATTCGTTTAAAGCCGTTCAGAAGGCATTAGAATATGAAATAAAAAGGCAAATAAAACTTTTGGAAAATGGCGAGACGATAGTGCAGGAGACTCGCCGTTGGAACGAGCAAAAGGGCATTACGGAGTCAATGCGCTCTAAAGAGGAGGCACATGATTATAGGTATTTCCCAGATCCAGACCTTGTACCTATAATAGTTTCTGATGAATGGAAAGAGGAAATAAAAAAATCCCTTCCTGAAATGCCTGAGCATAAAAAGGAAAGATTTGTCACCCAATACGGGATTCCAGAATATGATGCATCTGTAATCACTTCATCAAAACCTTTAGCAGACTTTTTTGAGAAGTGCGTTTTGGAGTATTCGTCAGCCAAAACAGTAAGCAATTGGATAATGGGCGAAATGATGAGGCTTTTAAAGGAAACAGGTAAAGAAGTTGATGAAGTTGTAATTAAGCCACATCAGATGGCTTCGCTTTTAAACTTAATAGACAATGCTACTATCACAGGTTCTATTGCTAAAACCGTTTTTGAGGAAATGTTCATGACAGGTAAAAATCCCGAAGAAATCGTAGAGGAGAAGGGTTTAAAGCAGCTTAGCAATGAAGATGAGCTTAGGAAGATCGCATTAAAGGTCATTGAGGATAATCCAAAATCTGTTGAAGATTATAAAAATGGCAAGGATAAGGCAATAGGTTTCTTAGTAGGACAAATAATGAAAGCAACAAAAGGAAAAGCAAATCCGCAATTGGCAAATAAAATTTTATTAGAAGAACTCTCAAAATAAATATTATTATTTTTAAAATTTAAGCATACACTATTAATAACAGTGTATGCTTTTCAAATTTAATATTATTTCAGAATATACTAAAAAATACAAGATAGTAGTATCACATAAACAATTTTCACTGAATTTTTAATATACACTTGTTTAGTAAAACATCTAATGATATAATAAATAAAAATCCTCATAAATTGTTTTAAAATTGTGAACAGTAAATTTATCTTAATATCGTATGCATTGTATATTATGAGTAGAATATTTTTACTTGCAATATGTTCTAATTTTCAATTAAGTTGTGTCTATATTAAAATTTTGATGTAGTCAAAGAAGTTCTTTAAAATAAATATAATACATAGCTGGGGGTGAGAGATGAGGACTTATTTTTGGGGGGAGTAAATTCAAAAACAATATATTTTGATGGGAGGAAATTTTTGATGAAGAGAAAAAATTGGTTAGCTTTATTGTTGACATTGGTATTAGCGCTTTCTGCACTATTGGCAGGGTGTTCAACAAATAATAACAGCGGCTCACAAAGCAAAAACAACAATAGCTCAGGTACTCAAACTGCAAAGACAGATGAACAGGTTTTGACTTTAAATTTAAGGGCTGATCCGCCAAACTTAAATCCATTTACTACGACAGATGTTGCGTCATTTGACGTATTGAATGATGTTCTTGAAGGATTGACAAGGTATGACAAGGATGGCCAGCTTAAGCCAGGCTCTGGGCTTGCAAAAAGCTGGGATATTTCCAGCGATGGTCTTACTTATACATTCCACTTAAAAGATGGGATAAAGTGGAGCGATGGAAACCCGATAACAGCTTATGATTTTGAGTACTCTTGGAAGAAAGTATTAGATCCAAAGACAGCTTCACAATACGCATATCAATTTTATTACATTCAAGGTGCTGAGGAGTACAATTCAGGCAAAGGCAGTGCTGACCAAGTAGGAATAAAGGCTCTTGACGATAAGACGTTGCAAGTCAAGTTAAAAGCGCCTGCGCCTCAGTTTTTAGGACTTACTGCATTTGGAACATATTTGCCACAAGAGAAGTCATTTGTAGAAAAAGTTGGAGTCGATAAATTAGGTTCAAGTCCAGATACATTAGTGTATAGTGGCCCATTCGTCTTAAAACAGTGGAATCACGATCAAAACCTCGTCTTAGAGAAAAACCCTGATTACTGGGATAAAGATAGTGTCAAGCTACAGAAAGTTACTCTTTTGATAATAAAAGATGCAAATACACAGGCTCAGAACTACGACAATGGAACACTTGATCAGATGAGGGTTCCAAGCGATTTGATGGATAAGTATAAGAATACAAAAGAATTTTCAATAAAGCCTGTAGCTACCAACTGGTATATACAGTTTAACGACAAGAAAGGCGTATTTAAAAACGCAAATATTAGAAAAGCATTTACATTAGCTATAGACAGAAAGGCATTTACTGAGCAAGTTTTGAAGGATGGCTCTATACCAGCAGAATCAATAGTACCGCCAGGTGTACCTGGATATAATGGCGAAGATTTTTCAAAACAGGATGGTTCACCGTTCTTTAAAGACAATGACGTACAGGCTGCAAAAGATTACCTGAAGAAGGGGCTTGAAGAATTAGGCTTAAAAGAATTGCCTGCAATCACATTTACAGCAGACGATACCAGTGGAGCTAAGAAAGATGCAGAAGCATTGCAGCAAATGTGGAATCAAAATCTTGGCGTAAATGTACAGATAAAAAATGAGGCATTTAAGATAAGATTAGACGACATGAATAAAGGAAATTTTGATATGGTATTGGCTGGATGGGGTGCAGATTACAATGACCCAATGACATTCCTTGATATGTGGGAGACAAACAACGGCAACAATACTGCTTTCTACAGCAATCCAGAATACGACAAGTTGATTGATGATGCAAAATCTACTCCAGACTTAAAGAAGAGAAACGATGATATGATACAGGCAGAGAAAATTGCCATGAACGATATGGCTATAGGTCCGCTTTACTTCCAAGCTTACGCATTAGTTACTAAGAGCTATGTGAAAGATTTGGTTGTTCCAACTTTTGGAACAGAGTTTGAACTTAAGTGGGCGTATATAGAAGGCAAAAATCAATAATAATTCATCAATGAGGATGAACCGGGGTCGCTCCCCGGTTTTTGCATGTTTGCAAATTTTCGTGCAATTCAATAAGGATTTTAATTAACTCTAAAAAATTGCCGAAATACTTTAAAATATTGAGATTGATTGTCAATGGTGCTATACTAAAAAAGTATTTAGTTTACAAATAACAATATTTTTGTGAAATTTTTGTGGCAGAATTTTTCATAGTTTAAAATAAGTAAAATATAGTGTCTCTCTGCAAGTGTAAAGGGTAAAAATTTGTTATTGATTAATAAATCTAAATGTAATAAAATTTATGTATATAAAAAATTCAATTATCATATAAATCAAAAAATATGAATAATGGGGGGTGTGCTTTTTAAGTATAGCCGGGGGCGAATACTGTTATTTTCATTTTTTATTTTTATTAACTTTAGGAGGAGAAATGATGAAAGGACATAAGAAGATAGTCATAATCGGTTTGGTTTTATTGATGGCGCTGAGTGCAGTGCTGACAGGTTGTGGGGGGAGTGCTACAAACAGTGCATCAAATAGTGGTAATGATAAGCAAGTGTTAAACCTTAATTTGGTACAAGAACCATCTACGCTTGATCCACAAAAAGCGACTGATGTGGTTTCTATTGATATATTGACAGAAGTATTAGATGGACTAACAAGATATGATAAAAATGGGAAGATAGAGCCTGGCTCAGGTCTTGCAAAAAGTTGGGATATTTCAAAGGATGGACTTACCTATACATTTCATTTGAGAGATGCTAAGTGGAGCGATGGCAATCCCATAACAGCACAGGACTTTGAATACGCTTGGAAAAGAGCCCTTGATCCTAAAACAGCGTCGCAGTACGCGTACCAGCTATTTTATATAAAAGGTGCAGAAGAGTACAATGCTGGCAAGGGTACTGCTGATCAAGTTGCTGTTAAAGCATTAGATGATAAGACATTGCAGGTTACACTAAAAGCACCTACTCCCCAATTCTTAGGACTCACTTCATTTGTGACATATCTACCACTTGAAAAATCAGTTTATGAAAAATATGGTGATAAGATCGGTACAGATCCTGACAAGTTAGTGTACAGTGGTCCATTTGTCATTAGCCAATGGAACCATGAGCAAAGCATAACCTTAAAGAAGAACAAGGATTACTGGGATAGCAGCAGTGTTAAATTGCAGACAGTCAACTTTACTATGATAAAAGACAATAACACACTTGTTCAAAACTATGATAGCGGCACGCTTGATTCTATATTTGTGCCTGGTGATTACATCGATAAGTACAAAAGCTCAAGTGAGTACAGCGATAAAGCCCTTGCCACTAACTGGTATATACAATTTAACACGAAAAATCCGGTGTTTAAAAATGCAGATATAAGAAAGGCGTTTACACTGGCTATTGACAGAAAGTCTTTTGTTGAACAGGTGACAAAGGATGGTTCTATTCCTGCCGAAGCTGTTGTGCCGCCAGGTATACCAGGTTATAATGGCGATTTTAGAAAAGAAGCAGGAGAAGCTTATTTTAAGGACAACGATGTGTTACAAGCAAAAGAGCTGCTTAAGAAAGGGATGTCAGAACTTGGCATAAGTAAGCTTCCTACAATAACACTGCTGGGGGATGATACAGACAATGCAAAGAAATACGATCAAGCACTTCAGCAGATGTGGAGCCAAAACTTAGGCGTAAATGTTCAAATTCAGAACGTAGCGTTTAAAGTGAGAATTGACATGATGGACAAAGGAAACTATGACATGGTATTTGCGGGCTGGGGCGCTGACTACAATGATCCACTTACATTCCTTGATATGTGGGAAACAAACAATGGAAATAATACGGCATTTTACAGCAATCCACAGTATGATAAACTTATAGATGAAGCAAAGGTAAATGGAGATTTGAAGGCGAGAAACGATGAGCTTATACAAGCCGAGAAGATTTTAATGGATGATATGCCAATAGGACCTGTATATTTCCAAGCAAGGCAATTCGTAGTAAAGCCTTATGTGAAAGATTTGTATTTCCCTACATTCGGTTCTGATTGGGAATTTAAATGGGCTTACATTCAAAACAATTAAAATTTAAGATTTATGGTATATATGTATCAGCATATATACCATAAACAAATATTTATAGGAGGTGTTTTGGTTGCTAAATTATTCAATTAAAAGGTTTGTATACATGTTGATTACAATTTGGGTAATCATAACATTGACATTTTTCTTGATGCACATGATACCTGGCGATCCTTTTACGAGTGAAAAAAAGGTTCCGCCGCAAATAAGGCAAAATATGTTGGCAAAATATCATCTTGATAAGCCCCTCATTGTCCAGTATGGGTATTATTTAGATAATTTAATGCATGGCGATTTAGGAATTTCGCTTAAATATTTAAACAGAACAGTTGATGATATAATTAAGCAATCTGCTCCAGCTTCATTCCAGCTTGGTGTGCAATCAATTTTTCTCGGTGTTGTTTTTGGATTATTTTTTGGAATTGTTGCAGCATTAAAGCGTGGAGGCGGTTGGGATTATTTTTCGATGTTTTTAGCCATTATAGGTATTTCTGTTCCAAACTTTATAATAGCGACGCTCTTACAACTTCTTCTGGCATCAAAGTTAAAGTTGCTTCCTGTGTCAGGATGGGGTTCATTTAAATACACTATATTGCCGTCCATCGCATTGTCATTTGCTACACTGTCAATAATTTCTCGTATGATGAGAACAAGCATGTTGGACGTCATTGGACAGGATTATATAAAGACGGCAAAAGCGAAAGGACTTTCACAGTTGCAGATAATATGGAAGCATATGGTTAGAAATGCCATTATGCCTGTTGTAACAGTTTTGGGTCCATTGTTTGCTGGAATAGTTACCGGTACGTTTGTCATCGAACAGATTTTCAGCATACCGGGTCTTGGAAAGTTCTTTGTGCAAAGCATCTATGATGAGGATTATTCGATGATATTAGGTACGACGATATTTTACAGCATCATATTGGTGGTTATGATGTTCGTGGTAGATATTGCGTATGGGCTTATAGATCCTAGAGTAAGACTGGCAAAGGGAGGAAAGTAAAATGGTAGATATAAGCAAAGATAAATTTGAGATAGTTGGAGCAAATGTTTCTGAAAGCCAGTCGATTGTAAGGCCAAGCATTAGTTACTGGCAAGATGCATGGAGAAGGCTTAGAAAGAACAAAGTTGCTATGGCATCTTTAGTCTTCTTAATACTTTTAGTCATAATGTCGATAATAGGTCCCCACTTGAGGCCTTTTGATTACGCCCATCAAGATTTGTTTAATACAAACAAGCCATTTTCTAAAGTCCACTGGTTTGGGACAGACTACCTTGGAAGGGATCTGTTTGTAAGAGTTTGGATGGGCGCAAGAGTATCATTGTTTATCGGTGTTACAATTGCATTGCTTGATGCGATAATTGGTGTTACGTATGGTGGTATAGCTGGTTATTTTGGTGGGCAAGTGGACAATATTATGATGCGTATAGTTGATATACTTTATGGCATACCTTACTTAATACTTGTAATCCTTTTGATGGTTGTCATGGGTCAAGGCTTATGGACGATCATCACTGCAATGGTTATGACAGGTTGGGTAGGTATGGCCAGAATAGTTAGAGGTCAAGTGCTGCAGCTTAAAGAGCAGGAGTTTGTCTTAGCTGCTAAGACGCTTGGAGCAAGTCCAGGTAGGATAATATTGAGACATTTGATACCGAATGCATTGGGGCCAATAATAGTATCAATGACATTTGATGTGCCTAATGCAATATTTGCAGAAGCATTTTTAAGTTACATTGGTCTTGGCATAAGGCCGCCTCTGGCAAGCTGGGGTACGCTTGCAAATGATGCTACACAAGTTTTGCTTATGTATCCAATGCAGCTCTTCATACCGGGATTCTTTATAAGCATAACAATGCTGGCATTTAACATGCTTGGTGATGGCTTGAGAGATGCATTAGATCCAAGGCTTCGCCGTTAAAGGAGGTAAGTATTTTGGGAGATAGAGAAGTATTGCTGGATGTACAAAATTTGGAATATTCATTTGACACGTATGCAGGCGAAGTAAAGGCAGTAAGGGATGTCAGCTTTCAAGTTATGAAAGGCGAGTCGTTAGCCATAGTCGGGGAATCAGGATGTGGAAAATCTGTAACAATGCAGGCAGTCATGAGGTTAAATCCCGAGCCGCCAGGTAGATTTAAGGGTGGAAGAATCATATTCGATGGAAAAGAGATCTCAAAATTTAATGAAAGGCAAATGCAAGCAATAAGGGGATCAGAAATTGGGATGATATTCCAAGATCCTATGACATCTTTAAATCCAACAATGACTATTGGAAAGCAAATTGCCGAAGTGATTTTGAAGCATCAGAAGGTTTCACGAGCTGAAGCGATGAAAAAAGCTAAGGAAATGCTGGACGTAGTAGGCATACCAAACGCTGAAAGGCGTATAAATCAATATCCACATGAATTTTCAGGTGGTATGAGGCAGAGAGCTATGATCGCTATTGCATTGGCATGCAGGCCGAAGCTTCTCATTGCCGATGAACCTACTACTGCCCTTGATGTTACGATACAAGCGCAAATTCTCGATTTGATGAAAGATTTGCAAAGAGAATTCAATACGTCTATAATCATGATTACACACGATTTAGGCGTTGTTGCAGATATAGCAGAGAGAATCATAGTCATGTATGCAGGTAAAGTTATAGAGACAGGCACATCTGATGAGATATTTAAGCATCCACAGCATCCTTATACATGGGGACTTTTAAAATCTGTTCCCAGACTTGATGCTCAGAATAAAGAGAAACTTGTGCCGATTGTCGGAACGCCTCCTGATTTGTTTGCACCTCCTGTAGGATGTCCATTTGCTGCAAGGTGTAACTATGCTATGAAAATTTGCTATGAGGCACAACCAGAGTATACAGATGAAACTGGTACGCATAAAGTAGCATGTTGGTTGAAGCATCCATACGCGCCAAAGGTTAAGAACCCTTTTGAAAAGGAGGCGTACGCTAGTGAATGATAATGTAATACTGGAAGTTAAAAATTTGAAAAAATACTTTCACGTCAGTGGTGGTGTGCTAAAAGCTGTTGACGATGTCAGTTTTAATATAAAAAAAGGTGAGACATTAGGACTCGTCGGCGAATCAGGATGTGGAAAGTCTACTACAGGTAGGACTATCATTGGACTTTATGAGGCTACAGGTGGTTCAGTAATTTTTGATGATATACCTGTTCATAAAATGAACAATGAAATAAGGAAGAAGTTTGCAAGAAAAGCCCAGATGATTTTTCAGGACCCTTACGCATCGTTGAATCCTCGCATGACTGTTGGCGATATTATTGGAGAGGGCATAGATATTCATGGCTTGTACACTGGAAAAGAGAGAAGAGAAAGGATATACAGCCTTCTTGAGATGGTAGGGCTTAATAAAGAACACGCCAACAGGTTTCCTCATGAATTTTCTGGAGGGCAAAGGCAGAGGATAGGCATAGCAAGAGCGATGGCAATCGAGCCGGAGTTTATTGTCTGCGACGAGCCTATATCGGCATTAGATGTGTCTATACAGGCGCAGATTGTCAACTTGCTTATGAATTTGCAAGAAGAAAAGGGATTGACGTATCTCTTTATTGCTCATGATTTAAGCATGGTAAGGCATATAAGCGATAGAGTTGCAGTAATGTATTTAGGATCAATTGCAGAACTTACACAAAGTGGTGAATTGTATTCAAATCCATTGCATCCATATACACAAGCGCTTCTTTCTGCTGTTCCAATTCCTGATCCGGAAGTGGAGAGAAAGAGGGAAAGAATAATACTTGAAGGAGATGTACCAAGTCCAATTAATCCTCCTTCAGGCTGTAAATTCAGAACAAGGTGCAAATATGCTATGGATATATGCAGCCAGGTTACACCACAATTGAAAGAGGTTGGAAGCGGACACTTTGTGGCATGTCATTTGTTTGATAAATAGGCACTCATTTGAGTGCTTTATTTTTTCTATTGAAAGATACAATTCACTTATAGATTGCATTTTGCATTTAAAAGCATTCTTTATCTACATTAACTTTGGTGGTCATATTTCACATATTCTCTAAATTTATAGATAATAACGTTTAACATCTTAATAAAATCTTAATATGTTTGTAACTTGTCTGTAATATATGTATAATAATATATAAATATGATGAAAAAAATGCCGATTTTATATGCAAAGGGGGGAAAATGTTGAAAAAGGTCATCGCTTTTTTTGCACTTTTACTGTTTTTGTCTACGCTTTACATAACTGCCTATGCATATAAAGCTACGATTATAGTTGATAACAAGTCTCTCAACTACAATGTGCCTGACGTGTCGATTACCGTCGATGGAGGAAAATTTGACACTGGTAATAATCCACCGCTTATCATTGATAATAGCACGATTGTTCCACTTAGAGCGATTAGCGAA
>JASBVU010000606.1 GCA_029960905.1 Thermoanaerobacterium sp. | reverse complement strand
AATAACACCAGAAAAGCATATTGCAGGACTCATGTGTGCAGCAATCTTATCAGACACGCTCGTATTCAAATCGCCAACTTGCACACCAGAAGATATAAGGGCAGCAAAAAAATTATCTGAAATAGCCGGGATAGATATAGAATCGTTTGGCAAAAAGATGTTCGAAGCCGGTACGTCCTTAAAAGGCAAGACGGTCGAAGAAATATTTTATACTGATTTTAAAGAATTTTTAATCGGAAACCTAAAAGTTGGAATAGGACAAGTCAATACACTGTCAAGCATTGGCAATCTTAAAGATGATCTTCTTAAATTCATGGAAGAAGAAAGGAAAAACAAAAACTTTGACATGCTTTTGCTGATGCTAACAGATATAATAAACGAAGGATCTTTGTTCTTGTTTGCAGGCAATCACAAAGAGCTATTAGAAAGAGCATTTAACATAAACATCGATGACAATCATTTTTACCTTCCATACGTCATATCCAGAAAAAAACAAGTTGTGCCTCCAATAGCAAAAGCGATAAACTTAAAATAGTTTATCGCTTTTCTCTAAATATTCTATGACATCTCTAAAGTCTTCAAATGGAATGAATGGAATACCATTGTCTTCACAGTATTTTAATAACACATCTTTCGCAAATAGCAGATCGGCATATTTTGAAACGCAGATATCAGAGTAACCATCGCCAATATAGATAATCTGCGTGTTCTCCTTTTTATAATTTTTTAAAATATCTAACTTGCAAGAACCACATTTATTGCAATCATCAGGCGTATTAAATGACGCGACAATTTTGCCATCGCAAAAATCAAGCTTATTGCTATAATATTCTATGTCAATATTATATTTTTTCAAAACAGTCTTTATGTTGAAGTCATAACCATCGCTGACTATGACAACTTTATAGCCTCTATCGTTGCAAAACTCCATGAAATCTTTAAAATATATATCTATCTCCATCGTCAAAAGCAGTGATTTCAATTTTTCTTCATCCATGTCCATAAGCTTAAATGTCTCTAACGCACATTCTTCCGTAGTAATCTTGCCTTCTTCCCACTCCTTCTCTATGTCTTGCCAGCCCTCTTTCGCAAAAGCCTTTACCATTGCATAACATGTATCTTCTTTTGTTATTGTTCCATCAAAGTCCACAAGTACATACGTATCCATCTCAACATATCCCCTTTAAATCATCTATTATTATAATACATGATTTAGATGGACACATCAATTCTTAAGTTTCACCTAAACATCCTGCTTAAAAAACCACCAGATTTACCCATTAATCCGCCTCTATCACTGTACACGATGCTTATGAGTTCTCCATCTATCGATACGTTACCATCGTCCAAATTCAACTTATTTATGTGAAGTTCTTGACCCTTAATTGTCAAAAGCCCCATTGAAGTTTCCAACACAACAGTTTCATCATCGAAGCTCACAACATTTTCCACACCAGTTATTTGCATCTTTTCCCTATTCTGCACAGAAATATTCTGCGGT
>JASBVU010000605.1 GCA_029960905.1 Thermoanaerobacterium sp. | reverse complement strand
TAATAACTAAGTTCTGTATTATTGTTGAATAAATTATATAAATTTCTATAAAGTTTAAATGCTAAATCAATTTTCTTTGTACTTAATTGATCGGAATGAATTCTATATTTTAGTAATGGACAATTTAATAGATATAATTTATAATCATAAGAATTTAGCTCAAATAAAAAATATAGGTCACATCCAAATTCAGCTTTTTCTCTATAATATAAATTATTTTTCTTTAAAAGAGAAATGCGATACATCGAAGATGAAATGGCTATACCAATTTTTGAAACACATGTTTCTTTAATGAATTCATATTTTTTAAAAATAATATCTTTATATATTTTAAACTCTCTTTCATTGATTAAATTTCCATTACTATCAATATATTCTTTATTACAACCAACTAATATTACATCTTCATTATTATCTAATATTTCAACTTCTTTTTCTAACAGTTCCGGCTTCATAATATCATCATCATGAAATATAATTAAATATTCCCCTTGCGCTAAATCAATACATTTATTCCAGTTATTAACCATTCCAATATTTGTTTCATTTTTAATATATTTGATTCGCTTATCGTTAAATGATTTAACAACTTCTTCTGTATTATCCGTTGAAGCATTATCAACTACTAATAACTCATAATCTGTATAAGTCTGATTGAGAACACTTTCAATAGCTTCTTTTAAATAGTGTGCTCTATTGTATGTTGGTATTGCAACCGTTACTTTTGGCATCATCTCATCTTCCTTGTCTTATGAATTTTTTAATTACATCTATTATATATTTGGCCATTTTCTCATTTATCCCTGGCCAAACTCCCATCCAGAATGTTCTTTCCATTATTATATCGGTATTTTTTAAGTTATCTATAACCTTATATTCAATATCATTATTAGTAAAAGCTGGTTGTCTCAATATATTACCAGCAAATAATAATCTTGTCCCAATTTTATTTTTTTCAAGATAATTAATTAACTCATTTCTATTAAACGGTGCATTCTCTTTTATAGTCAAAATAAACCCAAACCAACTAGGTTCACTATTTTCTGTTGCTTTTGGCAATATAAAATAATTCTCTAAATCTTTTAATCCTTCATATAATATTCTAAAATTTTCTTGTCTTTTTTCTATAAATTTTGGTAATTTTTTTAACTGCGATAAGCCAATTGCAGCCTGCATATCTGTTACTTTTAAATTATACCCTAAATGCGAATATACATATTTATGGTCATAGCCAAATGGCAACTCTCCATGCTGTTGAGAAAACCTTCTGCCGCATGTATTATCTTTACCTGGCGGGCACCAGCAGTCTCTACCCCAATCTCTAAAAGAGAGAATTATTCTATGTAATTCTGGATCATCTGTTACTACAGCTCCACCTTCACCCATTGTTATGTGATGTGCTGGGTAAAAGCTGAATGTTGCTATATGTCCATATGTTCCTGTATATTTCCCTCTATATTTAGCACCCAAAGCATCACAATTATCTTCAATTACCCAAAGATTA
>JASBVU010000604.1 GCA_029960905.1 Thermoanaerobacterium sp. | reverse complement strand
CCGCGAAACCGTGGGTATTGACAATACTTGGCTATGGGATGCTTATTTCTGTGCCGCTTCTGGCTGTGACGGGAAAGTGGCAAGTAGCAGCTTTGTTGATAATTTTAGAGCGAACGGGAAAGGCTATAAGAAGTCCTGGAAAAGATACTATTCTCTCACATGTAACAAAAAAGATTGGTACAGGATTGGGATTCGGCTTACACGAACTGCTTGATCAAATTGGCGGAATTATTGGGCCATTGATTTTTACTTTTGCAATATCATTTGCTGGTGGATATAGACAAGGCTTTATTTTTATGTGGATTCCAGCAATACTTACTATTATTATTGTAATATATGCTCGAAAGAGATTACCTGATCCAGCTCAATTAGAGAAAGGTGTAAAATCCACAACAGAAACAAAAAGTTATGATGTAACAAATAAGCATTTTTCAAAACGTTACATTTATTATACACTTTTCATTTTATTTGCTATGATTGGATTTGTTAATTATCCAATTATTTCATATCACTTTATAAAAGAAAAAGTGTTAAGCGTTGATATGATCCCAATGTTATATGCTATAGCAATGGCTGTAGATGGAGTAAGTGCAATTTTCATAGGAAAATTGTACGACAGAAAGGGTTTTTCATCGTTGATATTACTTCCAGTCATGATAATTCTTATGACCTTTATGGCTTTTTCAAATATATCAGTTTTAGCAATTGTTTCAATGCTTATATGGGGATTTATTACAAGCATACAAGAAACAACGATGAGATCTGTGATTGCGGATATTACATCTGTTTCAGAGAGAGGAAGGGCGTACGGTATATTTAATACGATTGTAGGTTTTGCTATGTTTTTAGGAAGTGCCATTTTTGGATATTTGTACGTTTATTCTGTTAAATTGGTATTTTTATTTGCGGCAGCAACTGAAATAATTGCATTATTATGTTATTTGCCGTTTGTTAAAATAAATAATGAATCCTGAAACATTATTAAAATTCATTAAATTATGTTATAATAATGATAAAATATAACAATATGGTGATGAAGCTCACCTTAATTGCTTTGATGGCTGATGGCTTCTACGTTTAGTAGGAGCTATTTTATTTTACATTAAAGATGTGGCATGATAGTAAAAAATAATTGATATATGAAAGGGTGGACGTGATGAAAAAAGTATCATTTGAAATAAGCGATGAACAAATGGAAGAGATAAAAGAATTAAAAGAGGATTTGGAAAAGGACGGCTTCAGCAGTGAAGACTGTTATAGAGCTATTTTTGAGATGGGTATAAAAGCTTATTGGATGGAACGAAAAAATCCTGATGACAAAGATATAAGAAAGCAGCTTATAATGTTGGCATCAAAGTATTCTGCTATGAGATTTAAATATTTCCAGCTAGTAAGAGATAATCAGACACTGGATATAAAATTGAAAGGATATGAAGCAGAAAATAATTACTTAAGGGGAATTTCTGGCATAAGGACTGATGAAGAATGAGGTATATATGTCCTA
>JASBVU010000603.1 GCA_029960905.1 Thermoanaerobacterium sp. | reverse complement strand
AAAACAATTGTTTCTAAAACTTTGTAATAAAGAGCTACCCTAAACAAATATTCCTCTTCTAATGCTACAAGAACAAAATAAAAATTTTGAAATAATATCGTCACGAAGTTTCCAGTATTCCATACAAAATAATGTCCAATATGAAATGCATTTGATAATACTATTATAAGCAACGTTGTATAGACAACCAATTCGAAAAAAGATTTTAAGGAAAACTTTATATATTTTATATAGTTAAATTTATTTAACAAATATAATGCAATAACTAGCATCAAAAGCTGTATTCCATAATTCGTCATAGTTGTTAAGTATAAATTATTGTATTTTAAGATGAAAATTTTCATTATGTATATAATTGAAAATACTATTGCGACAAAAGCACAAACTATTAAAATATTTTTGTTAATTCTTTCCCTTTTATCATATCAAATCCTCCAATATCTTCATAAAAATAATATGGTCTAACTCTGTTCGTATCTGCTAAATAGTCTAAGATAATAGTGTTTAATCATATAATAACTTTCTATTAACATAATCGAAATTATTAAAGAAATGATTTCTCGATAATGATGATATCTTATATCAATTGTTGATAAAATTGGTAAATCATAATAAAAATGCATCATGCAAGCTAAGTATATATTGCCAGTTCGTAAAAAAAGATAACTGAAATAGATACCTAATATAAATATTTCAAAAAGTGTAGAAATATTATAATGACGTATAGGATAATGGGCAATCGAGAATAAAATATTTGTTAATATTATACTAAATACTATTTTTAAGACGTTGCTTTTTAAATTTAATATTTCAGATATTTTAAAATAAAGAGTGACTCTATATAAATATTCTTCTGTTAAAGCAACTAAAATAAATAAAATCATTTGTGATATTGCAACAATATAGTCTACCTTGTTCCAGCTTGCAATAATATTCTTAAAATCGGTCAACAAAAAAATATTATATATTTTAAATATATCTAGTATATACTTGGTAAAAGTTAGCGATAATGCCATAAATAGGAATGTTTTAATTATAGATTTAGAAGACGTCTTAATATATTTTGTATAATTAAATTTTTTTAGTAGAAATAAAGCTAAAATTAACAACAAAATTTCCGTAATAAAATTGTAAACTAAATTACTACTTGTCATAACTAATGGATCATTATTTCTTATATTAAAAAAATGATATATACCTTCAAACAAATATATCATTATAAATTGATTAAAATATAAAGCCATGACAAAAATAAAAAATATTAAAATTAAAGCGCTTAATTTTTTTATCATATGCCTCACCTTATTGTTCAATTTTAGTTCCAAAAACTATAAGTTTACCCACTTCAAATCCAAATTTTTTATATTATTGATTTTATTATATCATATCAAAAATTAAATGTAATATATTTTTTTATATTTATTGCATTATAAAATTGATAAACTTTAGATCAAAATTGTGTAGACAAATGTAGCAACTTCATGCCATTTATAAGTATAAAAAATGCCCC
>JASBVU010000036.1 GCA_029960905.1 Thermoanaerobacterium sp. | reverse complement strand
ATAGTAGAAGTTCCAGATGAAGTATTTTCTCAAAAACTTGTAGGTGATGGTGTAGCAGTAAATCCTAAATCAGATATTTTTGTATCACCAGTTGATGGTGTTATAACAACTGTGTTTCCGACAAAACATGCAATAGGCATTAAGACATTAGAAGGAATCGAGATAATGATACATGTTGGCGTAGATACTGTAAAATTGAATGGAGAAGGATTTATAACATTTGTTAATGAAGGTGATAAAGTAAAAGTCGGAGATAAATTATTACAAATAAATAAATTGATTTTAGAATCAAAAGCAAAGTCGCTCATATCGCCAATCATCATAACAAACATAGAGCGAATCAAAGAATTAAATAAAATTGTTGGTGCTGTAACTGCTGGAGAAACAGATATCATTGAAGCAGTTATTTAATTGCTTAAACATGAATTAAATTTTCATAAATATAATTTATTTATGAAATAATGCAACAGGAAAGGGGGATAGGAAAGAATATCAATTTTTGCAAAATAAAAAAACCAGAAAAGGAGGATGGAAAATGTCAAGAGAAAAAGACATAGCTGAAAGCATCATCAGGGAATTAGGTGGCAAAGAAAATGTCATATCAATCACTAATTGTATGACACGATTAAGGGTGCTAGCAAGGGATTATGACAAAATCAATTATGAAGCACTTAAAAAAGTTGATGGTGTTATTAAAGTAAATGAGGAAGGAGGGGAGTTGCAGATTATTTTAGGACCAGGATTGGTATCAAAAGTAGCAGGTGAGGCATCTAAAAAAATAGGAATCAAACTGGGAGATGCAAAAGAAATTAAAGCTGCAATAAATGAAAAAAACAAAACACCGTTTAAACTTCTTTTAAGAAGAATTGCCAGCATATTTATTCCTCTTATCCCAGGATTAATAGGCGGCGGATTGATACTTGGCATAACCAATGTTGCCACAAAGTTTAACTGGATTGCTGATAAAAATTTGCTGGCTATGTTAAGTTTGTTTGGAAGTACAATTTTTACTTACATGGGCATCATGATAGGCATGAACACTGCTAAAGAATTTGGAGGTTCACCTACGCTTGGTGGCATACTTGCAGGCATCATCTATAATCCTGTTTTGGCAGATATTAAAATTGGTGGTAGTGCACTTGTTGTCGGTAGAGGCGGGATTATCTCAGTATTAATCGCAGCCGTATTTGCAAGTTGGCTTGAGAGAAATATAAGGAAAAGGATGCCGAATAGCATAGAATTACTTGCGACACCTCTATTAACAATTTTGATAGCAGGCTTTGCAACACTTTATGTATTGCAACCACTTGGTGGGTTTATAGCCGATGCCATAGGCAAAGCTGTGACAGTTGCGATTGCAGGTAAAGCTGGCGTATTTACAGGATTTATACTTGCAGGTACTTTCTTGCCGTTGGTTATGACAGGCTTACATCAAGGGCTTACGCCTATACACATGCAGCTAATTCAATCGACAGGTGTTACAATATTGCTTCCAATTTTAGCAATGGCGGGAGCAGGACAAGTGGGTGCAGCAATTGCTGTATACGTCAAAACAAAAAGCAAACAGTTAAAAAAGATTATAGAAGGTTCAATACTTGTTGGAATTTTAGGTATTGGTGAGCCACTTATTTATGGTGTTACTTTGCCTCTCGGACGACCTTTTATAGGAGCATGCATTGGAGCAGCTTTTGGAGGAGCATTTGAAGCATTAAAGGTTGTAGGCGCAAGAGGATTAGGAATATCTGGTATACCTCTTGCTGCTTTAATAGAACCAAATAAAATAATTTATTATATCATCGGTTTAATTATATCATATATTGCAGGATTTATAGCAACTTATTTGCTTGGATTTGAGGATCCAGTAGATGAAGAAATAAAAGATTCCCAACCATTTAGTTTTGATGCATAAAAAAAGGGGCATTTTGCCCCTTTAAGGAGTTGATTATATGGCATTTGGTATATCTGTATATACTTCTGATGATTTTTCAAGTCAAAAAAATAAAGAATATATTAAAATGGCAAAAGATTTAGGTGTATGTGCAGTATTTACATCGATGCATATTCCAGAGATAGAATATGATAGAAAAATAAATGAGATTAAAGATTTGATAGAGTATATTAAATTATTAAATATGAAACTTACAATAGATATTTCACCTGTTACAATGAATATATTAGGTTCATCACCAGACAATCTTAAACCATTTTATGATTTAGAGATAGATTGTTTGAGACTTGACTGCGGATTCACGACAGATGAAATTGTTGAAATGACAAAAAATGAATATGGTATAAAAATTGAATTAAACGCAAGTACGATAACAAAACAGCAAATAGATGATTTAATAGCTAAAAAAGTCGATTTAAGAAATTTAAGTGCTTGTCACAATTTTTATCCTAAACCTTATACAGGGCTTTCGTATGAGTTTTTTAGAGAAAAAACTTTGATGATAAAAAATTATGGACTTAAAGTTTCGGCATTTATTCCATCCCAGAAATGCAAACGAGGTCCAATATATGAAGGATTACCGACTCTTGAAATTCATAGAAATATAAAACCAGATATAGCTGCAAGACATTTAATCTATTCAGGAATAGATGATGTATACTTTGGAGATGCATACGCATCTTTTGATGAAATAAATGATGTTACGTCAATTGATAATAATGTGATTGAATTAAAAATTAATTTGGTTAGTGATATTACAGATTGTGAAAAAGATTTAATTTTTAGTTGTATCCATACAAATAGGTCTGATTCGTCAGAATATATTGTGAGATCAGAAGAATCAAGAGGATATGCAAAAATTGGAATGAAAATAAAAGCCCATAACTGTATTGATAGAAAAAAATACTGTGTAACAATAGACAATGAAAATTTCAAAAGGTATTCTGGAGAGCTAAATATCTGCATGGTTGATTTACCTAAAGATGAAAGGGTAAATGTAGTAGGGTATATAACTGAGGAAGAGTACATTCTGGCTGATTTAGTCAAACCAGGTGTGAAATTCAGATTTAGAAAGGGCTGATATCATGAACTTAGAAGTGCTAATGACTGAAGGAAGGAATCCAGATACGGTTGATATAGATAGGTTAAGCACAGAGGATATGCTAAAAAAAATAAACGAGGAAGATAAAAAAGTTCCGATCGCTGTAGGAAAAGAAATACCAAATATTGCAAAAGCTATAGATATTGCAGCGGAAAAATTAAAAAAGGGCGGAAGGCTTATATATATTGGTGCTGGCACAAGTGGCAGGCTTGGAATACTTGACGCTTCTGAATGTCCTCCTACATTTGGTGTATCTCCCGAAATGGTGCAGGGAATTATCGCAGGTGGAGATACGGCTATAAGAAAAGCTGTTGAAGGTGCAGAAGATAATATGGAACTCGGTAAATCAGACTTGATTGAAAGGAATTTATCCAGTAATGATATTGTGGTAGGAATTGCAGCCAGTGGAAGGACACCTTATGTTTTAGGAGCACTTCATTATGCCAAAGAAATTGGAGTGACGACAATAGGTATATCGTGTAATCCAAACTGTGAGATGAAAAAATTAGTTGATGTAATGATAGCGCCTGTTGTTGGTCCTGAGGTTATTATGGGTTCTACGAGGATGAAAGCAGGAACTGCTCAGAAACTTGTATTAAATATGATTTCTACAGGAGTTATGATAAAGATTGGTAAAGTGTACAGCAATTTGATGGTTGATGTACAGGCGACAAACGAGAAATTAATTCACAGGGCAAAACGGATAGTTAAACTTGCAACAGGAGCTGATGATGTTACTATTGAGAGGATATTAAATGAGACCGATTATAATGTTAAATTGACGATACTAATCATACTCACAAGTCTTGAAAAACCTGAAGCCCAGAAGCTCTTGGAAAAGGCAGAAGGTTATATAGAGAAAGCGCTGAAAGAGAATAGAACAAAATAAATTCTACTATTATATTTATTGAACATTATAGTATAATAAGAATACATAAGGAAAACATACAGTACAGTAGTTATTTTTGGCTGAAGAAAATTTTTCTTCAGCTTTTATAATTTATAGCAAATTGGAATAATTTTTTAATATCGTGAGGATTTTTGAGGTACATTTATATAATTTCAAATAAAGGCAATATTTGGGGTTTGTAATTGTTTTGATAACGATATAAAATTATATTAAAAGTTGTCTGACATCTGATATATTACAATTAAATATCTCGCACAAATTCAAGCTTTACATGATTTTAACACACACTTAATAATAGCTTTATAATTGTCTGTTATATTAATCTTGTGAGAAGTTGTACTAATCGTCAAAGCAGCTAAGATTTTGTTGATTTTAGGTTAATGCACATCTATGTTATTCCAATGCATCAGTGTTTAAACGAATATGACATAAGGGGGAATGGTGTTTATACTCAAAAATATTTCAAATAATAAGAGAAGTAGGAGGGTTAATATGTTAAAAGGTAGAGGCAAAGTTTTAAGTATCATTTTGACATTTGTGATGGTATTTGGTATGGTATTTTCAAGTATGCCTCAGATATCATACGCAAATGCGTCAAAGACATTTGACTTTGTAGAAGTCACCGATTTCCACGGGTATCTGCAGGCATCAGGCAAATTAAGCGACGGAACACCTATCACTCAGGAGAGAGGATCTGTACTGGCAAAAAGAATAAAGGACATAAAGGCAGCAAATCCTGATACTGTTATACTATCAGGCGGAGATATGTTTCAAGGTACGCCTCTTTCAAACGTTTTAAAAGGTCAACCTGTCATCGATATGATGAAAAACATTGGATTTGATGCTATGGCATTAGGAAATCACGAGTACGACTGGGGCATTGATTCTGTCATCGATACAGGTAGCGCAGTTTTAAAAGGATCTACAATACCTGTTTTAGCAGCCAATGTATACGACAAAACTACAGGCAAACCTGTAAGTTACACGAAACCATACGTTGTAATTGAAAGAAATGGAGTAAAGATCGGCATCATTGGCATCGTTGATAACAAAGAATTTCCGTCTATAATTTTGCCATCTCTCATAAGCAATGTAGATTTTAAAGATCCTGTGCCAATTGTAAATAATCTTGCACAGCAGTTAAGAAATGATGGTGCACAGATTGTAGTTGTCTTAGCACATATGGGAGCTACAACTGATAAGAATACAGGTGAGACAACAGGCAATCTCATTGATTTTGCAAAGAGTGTAAAAGGTGTAGATGCTATATTTGGCGGCCATACTCATACGATTGTTACAACCAGAGTAAATGGAATACCTGTAGGTGTTGCCAACAATGCAGGTATGGGCTTTATCGATCTCAAGATAACAGTAAATGGTGATGGTACTGTATCAGCTTCCGATATGGTTTACAATGATGATTACAGCTATTACAATACGAAAACACCGATAGTTGATGAAGAAGTTCAAAGTATAGTCGATAAAGCCATACAAGAGGCTGGACCGTTATTTAGTCAAGTCATTGGCACTGCAGATGTAGACTTGACAAGAACTCAAAGTGCAAATCCTTTTGGCGATTCGATTTTAGGAAATTGGACGTCAGAAGTCGTTAAGGATGCTGTAAATGCGGATTTTGCCTTTGGAAACAATGGAGGATTAAGAACTGACGTATTAAAAGGTGACATTACTGTTGGAACAATGTACACGTTGATGCCATTTGACAATACCATTGTTACAGTGAGCATGACTGGTGCAGAGATTAAAAAAGTGTTAGAACAGGCGGTTCAGGATGGTGGCAAAGGGATTCAGGTTGCAGGTCTTTCATTTAAGTACGATCCAAATAAACCATCCATGAATAGAGTATTTGACATCAAGAAATCTGATGGTACACCAATAGACATGAACGCAAAATACCTTGTAGCAACGAATAATTTCATGGGAACTGGTGGAGATGGTTTTACAGAATTTACTGATCCCGATGTGCAGAAGTCTTACATAGATACGCAGAAATTGGTCAGAGATGCATTTATCGATGCTGTAAAGGCACAAGGTCATATAACAGCGAAAATAGACAATAGGATATCTCCAGCCACAATGCCAGCTTCTAATGAAACGACTATAACAGTTTTAGCTACATCTGATGTACATGGGAATCTGGTGCCATGGGATTACAGCAGTGCAAAAGAGGCTAATCAGGGCCTTGCAAAGGTAGCAGGTTATGTTGATCAAGTAAGGTCTGAAAATCCTAATGTCGTATTAGTAGACAATGGTGATACAATTCAAGGTACGCCGCTTTCATACTACTACGATAAAATTGACACAAAATCTGAATATCCGATGGCGAAGGCAATGGGTGCTATGCACTACGATACGTGGACGTTAGGCAACCATGAATTCAATTATGGATTGGATGTCTTAAACAGAGTAATCGCTGATATGGAAAAGGAGAACATCCATGTCTTGTCTGCAAATACTTACAAAGATGATGGCACGAACTTTGTAGAGCCTTACTACATTAAGACGATAACTACACCTATGGGTGATGTGAAAGTAGGCATATTAGGACTTACTACAAAAGAAATTCCTTCATGGGAAGACAAATCTCATTATGCGGGGCTTAAATTTAATGACCTTGTAGAAGAAGCAAATAAATGGGTGCCTAAAGTGAGAGCTGCTGGGGCAGACATAGTTGTTGTTGCTATGCATTCCGGCGAGGAGAGTCCATCAGATACTATACCGGAAAATCAGGTAAAAGCTGTAGCTCAAGGTGTAAATGGGATAGATGCGATAATAGCTGGTCATACACATGCTGTAATACAAATGGATACATTTAAAAACCCAGAAGGTAAAGATGTGATAGTGACAGAGCCTGGCAAATGGGGGCAATACGTTTCAAGGATAGATTTCAACTTATCTAAAGATGAAAACGGGAAATGGACAATTGACAGCAAAACAAGCAAAGCTGTTGCAATGGATAGCTCAATAAAGCCTGATGAAAACATAATGCAGCTTGCAGAGCCATACCAAGAAGCGACGCTCAAATACGTAGGAACCAAGATAGGCACAGCTTCTGGTGACTTTTTAGGAAAAGATCAGTTGACAAAGGAAACGGCCTTGATGGATCTTATAAACAAAGTGCAAAAATACTATGCAAAGACAGATCTTTCAATAGCCGCACCATTAAGCAGCACTGCTCAGATATTAAAAGGCGATGTTACAATACAAGACATGATGAGTGTATATGTGTTTGAAAATTACTTGTACGGAATAAAAATGACTGGTAAGCAGTTAAAGGATTGGATGGAATGGTCTGTCCGCTATTATCAGCAGGTTAAATCTCCAGATGATCCTATAACTAAGGATAAGACCCTCAATATACCAGATTACAACCTTGATCAGCTTTATGGCGCAAGTTATACGATAGATCTTACACAGCCTGTCGGAAACAGGATTAAGAATCTGACAGTCAATGGCAAACCAGTCAAAGATGATGATGTATTTACAGTGGCGATAAACAATTACAGATTTAATGGCGGCGGAGGTTTCATGAAGGCAGCAGGCATAACAAATCCTGTAATAGTGTTTGATTCAGCTAAAGCTTATGGAGACGATGGACAGATAAGGAACTTAATGATAAGTTATATAAAGATGAAAGGCACTATAGATCCTGTTGTTGACAACTATTGGACAATATCTAAGACACCTGTTTCAGAAGGAAATATTGGAAAGAAAGGTATTGTCACAGCATCAGCTTTAAATGTGCGCTTAGGTGCCGGTACAAATTACAAAGTGATAGGCGTACTGAAGGCTGGTCAATCTATCAACATAGTAGGCGAAAATAATGGTTGGTACCAGATTGACTACAATGGAAAAACAGGTTATGTATACGGCAAGTATGTAGCTTCGTCATCGGATTTGTCAAATGTGTCCGTATTAAAAGCGGTGAGGGTGACTGCTAAAGATGGATTGAATGTCAGATTAAATAATTCCATAAGTGCACTGAAAATAGGAGCAGTACCGTACGGCTATGAATTAAAAGTAGTTGGTGAATACGACGGATGGTATAAAGTTGAGTATAACGGCGTATATGGATTTGTTTACGCAAAATACACAAAATAGAAAAATAAACTTATTAAAAAGGGAAGGCTGTAAGATGGCAGCTTTCCCTTTTGTCATACATAAACAGTATAAATGGCAGTTGGATAGATGCCAATATAATGATAGAATATAGATGATTTATTATAGTGGTTGTAAGAAGGGAATGAAGAGTAAGTTGTACATAGGAGACGTAGAAATCAAAAACAATGTTTTTTTAGCACCTATGGCAGGTGTCACAGATAAGCCTTATAGGCGTATATGCAGTGAGATGGGTTGTGGATTTACATACACAGAAATGGTCAGTGCCAAAGGTCTTTACTATGGAAGCGAGAATACAGAATTTCTTACAGATATAGATGATGACGAAGATGTGGCGCTTCAGATATTTGGTTCTGATCCTTATATAATGGGTGAAATCGCAAAGAGATTAAATACATCAAATGCAAAGACAATAGACATAAACATGGGCTGTCCTACGCCTAAAATAGTGAAAAACGGCGATGGTTCGGCTTTGATGCTTAAACCTGACTTGGCAGAAAGCGTAATTAAAGCTGTGGTGAAAAATTCTTCAAAGCCTGTTACAATAAAGATAAGGAAAGGATGGGATGATGCTCATGTAAATGCTGTTGAGATTGCTAAGATGGCTGAAAATTGCGGCGTAAAAGCTGTAGCAGTTCACGGCAGGACGAGAGAGCAGTTTTACTCAGGTCATGCTGACTGGGACATAATAAAGAAAGTGAAGGACAGCCTAAAAATACCTGTAATAGGAAATGGAGATGTGTTTTCACCGGAGGATGCAAAAAGGATGATGGATGATACGGGATGTGACGCAGTGATGGTTGGAAGAGGCGCCGAAGGAAATCCGTGGATTTTCAAAAGAATACTTCACTATCTAAATACAGGTGAACTGCTGCCAGAGCCGACTGTAAGTGAAAAGATTGACATGATTTTAAGGCATCTTGACATGATGATAGAATACAAAGGTGAACATATAGGAATACTGGAGATGAGAAAGCATATAGCATGGTATCTTAAAGGTATCCGCGGTGCATCAAAGATAAAGCAAATGGTATTTACCATGTCTGAATACAAAGAAATCAAAGAGCTTTTGATTAGCATTAAACAAGCTGAATGATGTAAAAAATACATGCACAAAACCCTTCCATAATAGCATAGACTAAAAAGAAGGGGGATGTAGGAATGCTCATACTGCCTAACAATAAATACCTATCAAGTAGCAATGATATTCCAAAACAGATTGAAATATCTGGCGTTAATATTGAAGAGTTTAATTTTAAAGAAAACTTAAAGAAAAAAAGCCTCTTTAAAAAAGAGGACTTTTATAAGAGATTTCTCACCTTAAATGGAGCTATCATGATATCAAAACCTTTTGATGCGGGAGAAGTAAATAAATTCTATGTAAGTTTATACGATTTAATTAAAAACATCAATTCGGAAGAAGTATTTGGTGTGAAGTTTCCTTCAAGAAGCAGTGAAAAGACAGTCTATAAAAATAGTATATCATTTGACAAGTTTACGATATGAGACATAATAGTTGCTACAAGTCAGGGATTTCACGTGCAAGGTGCAATAAGACATGCTGCGATATTTGACAGCAGAAGGTATCATGGTAGCATAGATGATAAATGCCTCTTAACAGCGGAACCAGACCAAGGCGTGATTTATGAAACCATAAGATTTTACAGAGAAAATTTCAGTGAGGCATGGGGGCTGACAGTTCCAAAAGCTACAATAGAAGAAAGAGTAAAAGCTGTTGATGAAGTGTCAAAGTTTGTTGGGAAACCTTACAGTTGGAGGGCTGACAAAAATGATGATGAAAACTGGTATTGCTCAAAAGTCCCATGGGCTGCATACAAAAAATCATCAGGAATAGACATAGACGGAAATGGAGGCTTTTGGGTGTTACCAATTGACATTTTCACATCAAAAGAAACAGAGGTATTTGAATATTCTAATTCATAAACTTTCTCAGGCCAACACAACACTACTACAGCATTATCTATGCCATTTAAGGCTTCTTAATAATGATATGCTCAATATCTAGAACCGTTCACTGTAACGAGGCAAACTTCGTTCTTCTCAATATATTGGGCTAAATCTTTTATCTGAATTCTGATGCCTTGTGGATAGATAATTCTGTTAGTCTTTAATGCTCCTATGAGATGGTATCCTCTTTCAAAATGTGTTTCTATTATAGTTAAATTAGATGAATAATTTAAACTGGCGTGAAGATTTTAAACGCCAGTTTATTTTTTTATATTTTTATAGAAAGATGGTGAATCGATAATTTAAAATGTAGTTTTAAAAATTACATATAAAATATAAAGTATACTTTATATTTTTTGTATAAAAACATAAAGTATGTGT